>CAXGOD010000317.1:0-3717 GCA_964011245.1 uncultured Bacteriovoracaceae bacterium
CTTTTCTGATTCCAGGGCATGCTGCATTTGTATTTTTATAGCTAACTTTATGGCAGCTTGCAGGGTTATCACTTGCAGTACATTTTTCGTAAACTCTTACATAATCAATTATATGCTCTTGCCTAGCAAATGTGTTCACATTAACATTACTGGGATCTTTTGCATTGAAAATCGTATTATTTAAAATCCAATAAAATCTTTTCTTAGGAATAACCATTTTGTGACCATCAGGATCATTTTTGTGAAATACGATATCACCTTCATTGACCTGACCTATGAAATGATCATCATAGAAGAACCTCATCTTTCCAGCATCCCACTCAACAGCATAAGTATGAAAATCATTATAAAAAGAGTTCTCTCTTTGTTCTGCAGATAAGTCTGGATAATGTTCTTCTGTAATACTCCAGTCAAATCCTGAATTAACATGAGTTCCTTTCTGACAATTACCAGTGTGAAAATTTGCACCTGCCTGGTTTTTATGTAGAAATGTAGCTTCCATAATGTCTATTTCACCACTATGGGGCCAACCACAACCGGGCTCCATAGGCTCTTCTGGCAATAGCCAATGTGCAGGCCATGAACCTGGTCCGTGGTTTAGCTTAGCTCTAACTTCAAAACGACCAAACTTTTGCGTAAAACCATACTTCTTATCTGGACCGTGACGACGAGACTCAACACCACCACTAATAATAGGGCATTGAATTGTATAGTTGTCATGATTGATTCTAGGATCAAAGAACTTATCTTTACAGCTTATATTCTGAAAGTTTGATTTTTCAGCTGAAAGGATAAGTGTTCCATTTTGAACTGATACTTGTGTTGGATTAAAAGCATTGATACCAGTTCCATCTGCTGAGTCCCAATCCATATAATTGTAATAATGATATACATCCCAATTACACTTATTAAGATCAGACAATTGAGTTGCCCATTCTGGACATTCAGAACGAGACCACCAATTAATCATACAAGTCGGTGTCTTAGAAAAACAAGCGGGATCGGCCCCTTTGGATATTGCAGTTGCCTTATCATCAAACTCATCGGAAAAAGTTAACTTCCAGCCAGGATCGTTTGGATCAAAGCTAGCAGATTGAGTTTGATATAAAGTGAAGTCTTGTTCACTTAGAGGCTTTTTGCTCTTAAGGTAATTGTTTGAACCTGATGTTGTAGAAGTCTCAACTGGTAAGTTACTACTAGAATTATTTGAAGTGGATTCTCCTCCACAAGCAACTAATATTAAAGACAAAAGTATTATAGATATTAAGTTTTTCATACAATACTTTTCGGTTATTTATCAGTTAAATAAACTTATGTAGTATGCTCAGGTAAATCACATTTCTTAGAGACAATGCATGTTGGGCAAAAATTTGCGATACCAGCTATTAAAGGTAATACTCCTAAGTAAAACCAGTTATTTCAAGTATATACATCTACACCGATGAGTACTACACCTAGAGTTATCCTAAACTTTCTACAAAATGTTCTAAACTTATTAAAATTAAATGCCATAACGACCTCCATAAGTAGGATAGTCTGATTCTTAAGAAATGCATTTGATCTGTATCAAGCTTAAAGAATAAAATCTACTTTTATTATTTTTACCATAATGAAATTTAACTTAAAAAAACCTCCGTATCAACGGAGGTCTTTATTAAAAAAAATTGTTATAAATTAATCAATAATTCCATAGTCTCTTAGTTGAGCATTAACATTATACATTAATACAAGCATGCTCTCACCATTTAAAACGGCACTCGAACACATAGCATTGATTTTATTAGCGACATATCTTCTATCACTTTCTGAGTAAGTAGGCATTGTTTCATTTATATCATTTGTAATTCCAGAACAGTCCTTTGCTTTAACTTTATCAAATAGAGATTCATAATCTTTTTTAGATAAACCATCTGTAATTGCGGCTTCGCAAGTTTGTCTAATAAGAGCAATAACCTGGTTGGCTTTTGTAACACTCATTTCATCTCTATTTACTTGCGATTGCAACTCACTTGTTACTTCTTTAACTGTTTTATCACAGTATTTTTGATTTACAGTTCTACCAGCATGAGCAAATGACATAGTAGTTAAGATTGTAATTAGGGTCAGAGTAATTTTCTTCATTTTCTTCATTTTCTTCTCCATTAAGAGTTCGGGGGTTAGTGCTAAAATTTATGTGAGAAAATTGTATCTTAATTATTAAAATATTGAGAAAAAAAAGACAAAGGTGTAAGAATTACATACGCTTTACTAATATTAATTGTATAAGATAGATTTTGATAAAGAACGAAAAGATTTATTTTTTTCTTAGATTGGATAAGATCAGACTTGTTGATGGCCTTCAGATCTAGCCTATTAGCTATTTTCCTATAACGAATGGATATAATTATAAAGAGATCATTGTCTTTCTCTAGAATATCATTAACCTTATATTTTTTTTCATAGCTTGTGATAGATCAACTTCTTTTCGATTAAACTCATCAACAACTGTGCTGGATGCGACATCAAGGCTTTCTTCATTTGTTACTACTTCTTTGAGACTTTTTAATTCTTCTTGAATACTTTTCTCCAATTGTTAGAATATTAAAACGGATTTTTTTTTACCATTTTTAACTCTAAAAGTGATTTCATTCGGGTAGTTGGATATTCCACTATTTTTTAATTGTGTTAGAAATTCATCGGGACATAAACTCCAATTTATTATAGTTTTATCATCCCAAGCTGGAGCATTATTCATTTTTGCCTGCAAACTTGTTGAGACAAGAAAAAATAGAACTATTAAAATTTTAAGCTGTACAAAAGTTTTAAGCATATTAAATTTTATCTCACTACAGCACATTATTAAGTGTTCTTAAATAAAAGTGTTTAAATTCAATAACTTATCGATATTTCATATATAAAACTTAACAGGATTTTTATTGGCAACTTTCAGAAAATCTATCGTGACTTCAGTGGCTTAAGAGGTTATATACCGCCACAAGAATTGTGACGGCATTTATATTTATTTAATTATAAAGAATCAATTGCTGAGTTTAAAGTAACACTCGGTCTCATAATTGCTGCTAGTTTTGCTTCATCAGGGTGAAAATAACCACCAATATCAACGGCCTTACCTTGAACAGAGTTTAACTCTTCGACTATCTTAGCTTCATTTTCTGTTAGGTTAGAAGCAATTGGAGTAAATTTTTCTTTTAAAGAAGTATCATCATTTTGTTCAGCGAGAGCTTGTGCCCAAAACATCGCCACATAAAAATGAGTTCCTCTATTATCTAGTTCACCTGTTTTTCTTGAAGGAGCTTTATCAGTAGATAGGTATTTACCGTTAGCAATATCTAATGCTTTAGCAATTACTGTTAACTGTGAGTTATTTGTTTTTTCGGCTAGGTCTTCTAAAGAAACACCAAGAGCTAAAAACTCACCTAGTGAATCCCAACGAAGATGATTTTCTTCAGTTAGTTGCTCAACATGTTTAGGAGCTGAACCACCAGCTCCAGTTTCATATAATCCCCCACCAGCAAGAAGTGGAACAATAGATAACATCTTTGCACTTGTTCCTAACTCTAAGATTGGGAATAGATCTGTTAAGTAATCTCTTAATACATTTCCTGTTACAGAAATTGTGTCCTTACCTTCTTTTACTCTTTTACATGTGAACTCAGTTGCAGCAATTGGATCCATAATTTGAATATCAAGACTAGCTGTATCGTGGTCTTTAAGGTA
>CAXGOD010000318.1:0-3709 GCA_964011245.1 uncultured Bacteriovoracaceae bacterium
TCCACCAAAGTTAAAATATTCTCTTCCTAAAAGATATATTCCAAGTTCCTTAATATAACTCTTATTCTTAGCGAAGATATATTCCTTGCTATTTTCGACGCCACTTTCATTAAAGTGATATTCCATAAACAAGTTCATGTCATTTTGAAAGATGTATTGGCCACCAGCAGAGTATCTTTTGAAATCAATATTTTCCGTTGTAGAAAAATAGCCATATTCTAACCAAGTTCCCCAACCACCAATTGAAGCCTGTATATCTATACCTCTCATTATATTTTGCTTTAAGCTTGCATATAGCAATTTGATATCAACGGCCTCATTAACAAAGGTATCCGCTAAAGATATAAAGCGAAACTGATCATTGCCTTCTGTGTCTTTTTCTATAACTGTCCCTAGCTCAACAACTCCCATCTCAGAAAAGGAATAACGGCCTTTGAGTGCGTCTACCCCATTCTTTTGCTCCATATTTATCATGATGAGGTCAAATGGAACTAATACATCGAGAGGGTTTATCGTTCGGGCAGAGCCAAAGCTTATCGGTTGTCGCCCTAGTTTTATATCAAAGGAGTCTTCCGAATATTGATAGAAAAATCGATCAAGATTGTGAATAACAGAATATGAGTCCGAATCTAAAAGTTTATGCTGAACAAGATAGTAATCAAAGTCTGTTGCTCTGTAGTTAAACCTTTGTTCTTCTAGGTCACTCTGTAAAAAAGGAATTTCATAATGATTGTAAGAAGCGAATAGTTCATAAGCTGCTTCAAAAGTATGTTTATTGCCTATATAAAGACTTGTGACTCGGTTATTTATCACCATCTGTGAAAAATAAGGAGAATACTCATAACCTTGAACCGCTCCATAATACGTAGATCCTATTAAACGATGATGCCCTCGAATATCTATCGTTGCAAAAGCACTTACAGAGAATAAAAGTATATAAAGACTAACGAGTTTCATCATTAATTATTTTTCCGTCTTCCAGAGTAATGAGTCTTTTCGCTCTATCCATAATTTTAGGGTCATGTGTTGAGAATACGAAGGTTGTTCCATACTCTTCATTGAGCTTGGCCATTATATCTATTAAATCAGTTCCTGTTTTAGAATCTAAGTTAGCAGTAGGTTCATCAGCTAAAATAATATCTGGCTGGCTAACAATGGCCCTGGCAATTGCTACTCTTTGTTGTTGTCCGCCTGATAGTTCATTGGGGAATCTTTTCTCCATTCCACTTAGACCTAACTCAGAAAGAACTTTTGCCACTCTTTCTTTACGATGAGCTCCATCTATGCCCTTTAATAACATTATATATTCAACATTCTCCTGAACATTTAAAACAGGTATTAAATTATAGGCCTGAAAAATAAACCCTATATGATCTCTTCTAAAGTCACTTAATTCATTTCCAGAAAGATGGGTAATGTTCTTTCCTGTCAACAAGACATCTCCAGAGCTAGAGTCATCAAGGCCGCTCATAATATTAAGCAAAGTTGATTTCCCTGAGCCTGAAGGACCTACAAGAGCCGCAAACTCTCCCTTTGTAATATCAAGATTAATATCTGTTAACGCTTTGACTTGAACCTCTTTTGATTCACCAAAGATCTTTGAAACATTTTTAACTTCAAATATTTTTTCCATAATTTACCTATAATGATTTATGTAATGCCTCTGCAGGTATTGTTTTTATCGCATGTATCGCTGGGTAAAGAGATATGATGACTGTGAAAAGAATTAAAGCGACAGGAAAAATTGTCACTTGACTCCAGTCAAAAACAAAATGGATTTTATCTGTAAAAGTCATTTCTCCAAACGAAATACCTGAATAATCCAATCCATAAATATACATATACCCACCAGCAATTGCTGCAATTATAAATCCAATAATCACCGAGAAAACGGCTAGAGCAAAAGCTTCTACAACTATAATTTTAATTAATTGAATATTTTTAGTTCCAATAGCTCTAACAACTCCAAATTCATAGGTTCTTTCATATAGACTCATAAACATCGTATTGAGAATCCCCAAAGCAACTAATGAGAATAAGATTGCCGCCATAATCCCAATGGATGTGTCACTCATTTCAATTGCTGCGACTATTTGGGGGACAAGTTGTTTCCAAGACTTGGTCTCAACTATTTCTGAGTTTAATGTATCAAAAAAATCTTTATTCTTATCTACTAGTGAAAGGTCTTTAAATTTAAATACAATTTCTTGGGGGCCATTTATAGCAATCATTCTTTTTAGTTTTTCATAATGAATTAAAATAAAACCTTCATCCATATCCTTTGAGCCTATACCAAAGATACCACTTAGACGAAAAAGTTCTTGTTCTATGTCCCCTGTCTTTGAGTTCGTTACCGTAACGACGATCCTATCCCCTAGGTCTACTCCCAGCTTCTTTCGTAGCCGTTCTCCTATTAAGATATCGCTTTCGTTCTTTAAGTACGCCCCTTTTATTAATCTTTCAGAAAAAAGAGACATGTCCTTTTCACTATCTGGAACAATGCCCATCACATTAACATTGAGCGAGTCTTCAGCAGAAGAGATCATGCCAATTGAAAGTGCTCTTTGGGAATAACCTTTAATATCAGGGTTACTCTTAATGCTTTGAATGATTTGATCTGAGTGCTTGATATAATATTGAGATTCAAATGTTTCCATAAACTTAGGATGATGAACCTGCCCGTGTCCAATATAGGTTTTAGTAACAGAATCAACCATATTTACGATCATTCCTTTCCAAAAACCATCCGCAACGATGATTGCAGCAAGTCCCATCCCTATGGCCATTGAAGCCAAGATTGTTCTTTTCTTATTTCTTAGTAAATTTCTAAAACCAAGTTTTAAGATTAACATTAGCGCATGGCCTCCACAGGGATAGTTTTAGCTGCTTTATATGCAGGATAAAGACTCACCAAAAAAGATGTGAAAATAATAACCCAGGCTGGGGTTACAAATCCATTTAGGTCAACGATCGCCTTCATTTCCTTAAATACCATACCACCATACTGAATAGGTTCTTCCATCTCGATTCCATAAATTGAGAAATAAGTATTTACTCCATAGGCTAAGGCAACACCAAAAACAATTGATATAAGTCCTATAATAAGTGTCTCAATGGTAATAAGCTGAAACAATTGAATTGGTTTTGTGCCTATTGCTTTTAGAACACCAAACTCTTTTCTTCTTTCTAAAATAGACATTAAGACAGCATTTAAAACACCAATCGCAACAACAAGCATTATTATGAACTTACCAATAGCGTCGCCCTTTTTATCTGCTAGCATGGCCTTATAAAAATCACTTTCAACTTCTTTCCAAGAATTAATTGTTAAGGGTTTACTTAGTTTAAACTTTTCAAACTCATCCATATCCAATGTTGTTCGAATCATCAAAGAGTGAACTTGTCCCCACATACTAAAAAAATCTTGTGCTGTGCCTAGTGGCATATAAACCATAAAGTCATCTTGGCTTGTTTCTTTGGGAGAGATGATCCCCTTTACAATGAACTTATCATTAGCAATTGAGCCGTCTGCACCACTAGAAATCAGAATAAGTTCTCCTCCGACTTTAAGTTTTAAAACCTTAGCAATCTTCTTACCAATAACGACTTCTGAGTAGTCTGTAGGAAATGTACCACTTGTTATTCTCGACTTTAAAGTCGTGAGTTGTTGTTCCTTTTTAAAATCAACACCCCAAACTTGGGCACCAAC
>CAXGOD010000319.1:0-3704 GCA_964011245.1 uncultured Bacteriovoracaceae bacterium
GGTGGATTTAAATGGGGACACTTGTTTCAAGCAACACCACCGGCCCTTGTTAAAGCGATGTTATCAGGGATTGGTTTTCTAATTATTATTTCCCAACTGTATATTCTTATCGGTGTAAAAATGGTCAGTGAAAGTTATATTAATATCTTAAACTTTCCTACTATATTTCAGCAAAGTGTTCTACTGAATTTAACGGAAAACACAAAGTACCAAATTATAATTTGTTTGATTGTAATGGCAACCATCTATATTTGGAGTAAATTAAAATTTAAGTTTTTTAAAATTATTCCTTCATCTTTAGGTGCAATTATAGTTGGATCTATAGTGACTTTTTTAATGGGTTGGGACATTAAGATGATTGCACTTCCTCATGACTTGAGCTCATTATTCACTAGTATTAACTACGGGGACTCATTTGCAGCAATAGACATTGGATTTATTCTCTACGGTATCGGTTTTGCTTTTGTTGCCTCTGTTGAAACTATGTTATGTGTTTCTGCTGTAGATAAGATGACAGGAACCTACTCAAAATATTATTAAACGATTCTCGCACAGGGAGTTGGGAACTTAGTGGCCGGTGCTATTGGCGCTATCCCTGTGGTTGGTGTTATCTCTAGAACCGCTCCAAATATTGAAGCAGGATCAAAGACAAGAGTTGCTGCAATTGTTCAAGGATTCTTTATGGTACTTGCTTTATTGCTCCCAACTGTACTTGAGTATGTACCTATAGCAGCTCTAGTTGGTTTACTTATATTTGTAGGTTTAAAGCTTTTAGATATTACCCATATTCTAGACTATGTTAAGAATTATAATAAAACTTCTATTATCTTTGCAGTAACCTTCATTTTAACAATTACTGTAGACCTATTAGCGGGGGTGCTTTCAGGTTTCTTTGTAGCAAGTTTTATTCTCTTATTTGATGTCTTAAAATTTGACCTGCAGATTGAAGAAGACCATGGAAATAAGCTTATTAAGTTTACTGGTAAGCTCTCATTTCTTGACCTACCAGTAATCAATAAAGAGCTTCAGGAACATGGAGAGAATGTGCCTACAAACTTAGAAGTTTGTTTGAGAGAAGTTCAATACCTAGACCCAGCTATTCAAGAAAGATTTCAAGAATGGAAAAGTAAACTTGAAGAGCAGGGCCACTCTGTCAAAATTAAAGAATAAGTGGAAAAGGTCGCTATTGTTTCGCTAGGGTGGTTAGGTGCTGCCCTTTATAATAAGCTTGAAGCTGAGTTTATAGTCTTAGGAACCTATTTTAATAATCCTAAGGATGTTAACCATCAGGTCTTATTCAATATTAATAACGAAGACACTCCCCTAGAAATATTAAGCTCTGATATTATTATCATCTGCATCCCTCCAAGTAAAATAACTAATGATCAGAATTTCTTTAATTTTTTATCAAAGCTAAAACAAAAGAAAATTATTTTTATAAGTTCAACATCCGTTTATGGTATGCAAGGCAACGTAAATGAACTTACAAAACCAAAACCAGAAACGGTAAATGGAAAACGTCTCTTAACCTGGGAAGATTATATTAAAAGTGTTTGTGATCACTATCAAATTATTAGATCAGCGGGACAATATGGCCCAAATAGACACCCTGGAAAATATCTCGCAGGCAAGACAGCAGTGCCAGGAAAGTACCAAAGTATTAACTTAATCTCTCAAGATGACTTAATAGATATTATAATAAAGTCGATTAAGGAAAGTGAGTCTAAAATTATAAATGCAGTTTCTTCTCAGCACTTAAATAAAAAACATTATTATGTAGACTATTGCAAAAGAAATGATTTAGAGCCCCCAAAATTTCTTGAGGATACAAGGAAGCTAAATAAAATTGTAGACACTATGCATTCAAACTATATAGTGGCTACCCCTCTTGATTAGCTTTCATTTCATCCATTTTTTGTCCTATATTTTCTGCTTCCTTTGAAAGCTTTGCAAAGAGTGCCATATCACCATTTCTTTGAGCGTGAACAGCTTTTTCTAGTAATCGAGAATACTCTTTTTCTAATTTTTTTAATTTATTCCCAAATAGATTCTTAAACATTATTCCTCCTTTAGTGAAACTTTATATGTATATAAAGCTCTGTCATAAGCATACTTGTGATCTATCATTCTTTTAGTATATTTATCAGTACCAAACTCTGGTACCCATTTTTTAATATATTTAAAGTCTGGATCAAACTTCTTTTGTTGAGTCTCAGGATTAAAAATACGAAAGTAAGGAGCAGAATCACACCCTGTACCTGCAACCCATTGCCAGTTCCCATTATTCGCGGATAAATCAAAATCAAGAAGTTTTCCTGCAAAATACTTTTCTCCCCAGCGCCAATCTATAAGCAGGTGCTTTATTAGAAAGCTTGCGGCAACCATCCTGACTCGATTATGCATATGTCCCGTGGCATTTAATTCTCGCATGCCAGCATCTACTAATGGATAACCTGTTTTTCCTTCGCTCCACTTTTTAAACTCTGCCTTAGAATTATTCCATTTAATTTTATTATATTTTTTCTTAAAAGGAGCCTTTTCAACATAAGGAAAGTGATAAAGAATTTGCATAAAAAACTCACGCCAAATTAGCTCATCCAACCAGGTTCTTTCCTCTGAATGATAACCAGCCTGGGCACATTTTCGAACGCTAACGGTTCCAAACCTTAAATGTAATCCGAGCATACTAGTTGCTGCAAGAGAAGGTATATCACGTCTGTCCTTATACGATTCAATAATCTTCCGACGTATTGAGCGAACTTTATTTGAGATACCTGTTTGCTCAAAACCTAAATCTTCCAACGTCATCAAAGGTCGAGGCTTAATCTGTAATAATTTTTTGAGTCCCTTTTTATTTGAGACACTGCCTAAGTGTTTTGGTTCTAATTTTTGATACCAAGAATTTTTATATGGTGTATAGACTGTGTAAGGTGTTCCATCTTTTTTTAATATATCATCTTTTGCAAAAATACACTGATCTTTAAACAGGTGTAACTCAACTCCCCTTTTATTCAGAATACTTCTAATTTTGTTATCCCTTTTAATAGCATAAGGCTCATAGTCTTCATTAGTATAAACAGCATTTACATCAAACTCTTTTAATATATTCTCCCAAGCATTCTCAGGTGTATCAAAGTAAACTCTTAAATCACTTCCAAGACCTTCTAACTTTGATTTTAATTCTGTTAAGGCGTTATGAATAAACTGAAGCCTTGCATCATTTTTCTGTGGAAGATTTTTAAGGATCGAAGAGTCAAATATAAAAATAGGGATAAAAGGCAAATCAGATTCTGAGCATTGATATAAACCAATATTATCATCTATTCTTAGGTCTCTTCTAAACCAAAATATATTTACTTTTGCTAACCTTGGTGACACTTTACTCTCCATATTTTTTTCAATTTTTCATAAAAACTATAATATAATTAATAACAAACATTAGATAAACGCTCCAAAAGCAAACATAGTTATTAGGTAGTCATTGTGCAGAAAAAGTTCAAAATTTCAGTAATTTCGAAGGCTTGTGGAGTCCTACCTCACACATTGCGTGCTTGGGAAAGCAGATATAATATGTTCACCCCTAGAAGAGATGATACTGGTAAGAGAATATATTCAGAAGATGATCTAAAAAAAGCAGTTATGCTGGCTTCACTTGTGGCCTACGGACATTCGATCTCATCTTTGGCCAATATGACTATGGTAGA
>CAXGOD010000320.1:0-3691 GCA_964011245.1 uncultured Bacteriovoracaceae bacterium
GAGGCGTGGTCTGTTAGATCTACAACTTCTTGAACCATTTCAGGAAACTTGCTAAGGAGTAATCTTTCTACGCCATCTTTTAAAGTCGCTTTTGATGATGAACAACCTTGGCAACCTCCAGTCATCTTTACAAACAACTTATTGTTATCAAAATCAATGACTTGAATATCTCCTCCATGTGAGGCAAGAGCTGGTCTGATTTGTTCGTCTAGAACTTTTTCAATTTTTCTAAGCATTAAATTTCCTTGTTACGCTGTGTTGTAATCCAAAAATGATAATTGAGCAAGCTCTTGGACTGATTTTTGCTTTGACGAGTATTGTGCAAGAAATCAATACACTCCTTAATCTTAATTCAAACGTACTTCTTATTGCCCCAACCGGTTGGGGGAAAACGACTTTGCTACTAGACCTTGTGAAAAACTCTGAAAAAACATGGGTTTACTTAGCCCCACTGAGGGCCTTAGCAAATGAATTTTATATTAGAAGCTCAAAAGCTATAAAAGGGACAATATTAATCTCACACCACTATGAAGTTCAAGAAATGATCTCAAGTGGTTTAAAAACCAAACTTTTAATCATTACCCCTGAGCTTCTCAGTGAAAAACTTATCCAATACTTTAAGATTGGTACCAATTACGTATTTGATGAGCTTCATCTTTTCTATTACTGGGGAGGAACCTTTAGGCCAAAGCTTATAGAGTGCTATGAAGATGTTTTATCTACCGGGAACTCATGTTTGTCATTATCAGCAACTATGTCTGATGAATTGGTGAAAAGATGGGAGATCGATGGGCGCTTAAACAGCGAAAGAACAATCAAGATTAACTTAAATAATCATACGCTTAAAAAAGACCCTAGAGAGACTACGTATATTCCAAAGCCTTTTGCAAAGCTCTTTATGAACGAGCTCATCTTTAAAAAAACAAGATTTAGTAAGCTTATTTTCTGTGCTTACAAGGATGAAGTTATGTCTCTCAAAAATAGGTTAGAAGGACTTGGGTTTTGTGTCGTTACATGTATAGGTGGACAAACTCAGTTGCTTGCTGGAGAGCTCTCTCGGAAACCGAAGCCAGATTTCATATTGGCCACATCTGCAGCAAGCCACGGAGTAAATCTTCCAAAGATATCAATCATTTATTTAAGCTATAAGATTAAGAATTACGACTTTTGGGTTCAAATGTGTGGGCGTGGAGGTCGTCAGGGTGAGGAATTTAGAGTTTTTACAAGGGATAAATATAGAATTACTACGATTGGTTGGTTACTATCTTTTCTGTACTTATTAAAACTTAAACTATGGTCCAAGCTATATCCTTATGAACTTAGAAGGTATCTTAATTCACAAAACTCCCTTTAAAGAGAGAGATATTATTGGAAAGCTTCTTTTAAGATCTGGCAAGGTTGTTGATTTATACTTTTATGGCGGCCGTGGTGGCGGTAAATATTCTAAGGGGAGTATCTTGGAAGTGGGCTATATGCTAAAAGTAACTCTTGCTCCAAAGAGAAAAAAACTTGAAACAAATCTTCACACCGTTAAAGAATATTCTCTTATGTGGGAAGCTCAAAAAATTAGATTAAACTATCAGGCTTTTTATCTTTTAAGCCTTTATGCTGAAGTCATTCAAAAAATAGCAATTGAAGAAAATCTTGAGCATGATGATTCTTTTGCTGAACATGAGGGGATCTTCAAAATTTTTAGTAATGCAGTTTTTTGTTTAGATAATTCTGTTAAAAATAATGATTATAATCTGTATCAACAAATGTTTTTATTTTTGGCCAAGATGAATCATGAATTAGGTATCTTACCCGATTATGAACAATGCCTTCACTGTAAAATTGATTTAGATAAAGTTCAACTCGCTAGGTTTGAACCACATGAAGGTGGATTCACTTGTCATGATTGTTTATTAAGTGTGGATCAATTTGTGTCAGAAGATAAAATATTATTTGAAGAACTTAAAAGTTCTATGAAACTCAGAAACTCATTAATTCTATCGCTAAAAAAGAAATATACCGAGTATGGAAATCTAGGAGAGATCACTAGAGGACAATGCATATCTCTTTTTAATTATTTTTGTTATCAATTTCAAATGCAACCAAGTCACTTCAAAACTTGGGAGATGCTTGGCTCCTTATAAAAAGTTGGCCAACTCTGTTAAAGATGTGAAAGTTTTAAAATTATCAGATTTTTTGTTTAATAAAATGCCCGTTACCCCAGCATTTAATCCAGTTTGAGCATCACTTAGTTTGTCACCAACCATAAAAGAATTAGATTTATCAATATTGTATTTGTGGATAAGCTCATTAATTAATTTGGGTTGTGGTTTTCGACAGTCACAACAATCATCTGGAGCATGAGGACAAAAAACTAAGTCTGAGATCTCAATATTGTGTTTCTTAAATTCATTCAACATATGATCATTAAATGCATGCATTTTATCTATACTAAAATAACCTCTTCCTACACCTGATTGGTTAGTAATGATGAAAATTTTATAGTTTTTGCTTTGAATTGTTTTGAGGGCCGAGATGGTATCCGGATAAAGCTTAAAATCTTCAATCTTGTGCATATAATCACTATCGATAATTAAAGTATTGTCTCTATCAAAGAAAACTGCTTTGCTTTGCATTAAATCACCTCTTTTTTTTACTATGCACCAATAAAGGGATAGAATCAACCATTATGATTTCACTATTTAAGCAGATGTATCCTTACATCAAACCATATTTACGTTTAGCAATCCTAGCAACTTTATGTTCATTTCCAATCGCTGCAATAAAAGCTTACCAAGCTTACTTTATTAAAGATGTCGTTGATGGGATTTTTGATCCAGCTGCTCCTGAAGAATTAGCTTTTAAGTTAGCAGGTATCGTTGTGGGGCTTGCAATAATTAACTATCCATTTAGATACTTTCACTATTTTGGAATGAGGTTGGTTGTTGACCGCGCTACATGCTTAATTAGAAGAAGTATTTATAGTAAGTTTCAGCACTTGAGTGCAAAGTACTTTGCTGATTCAAAACAAGGTAATCTTCTTTCTGTTATGATTAATGATACGGCGATTTTCTCTGAATCATTTATGCATGGTCTAGCAATTATCAGAGAACCCCTAACAGCTATTGGTTTATTGGGTGTTGCTTTTTACCATGACTGGAAATTAACTCTAATTATTTTGGTACTGGTTCCTTTATTTAGTATCATCTTCACAATTACCGGAAAGAGCATTCGTAAATATGTTGCTCGAGCCCAAGAGGATACAGCAGATATGACTCATCATGCGGCGGAAGGTTTAGTTGGCCAAAAAATTATTAAGGCCTTCAATCTTCAAAAGTACATGGTAACTCGTTTTGATAAGGCCCAAAATAAATTCATATCTCATAAACTAAAAAGTAACTCTGCTGAAGAGCATTCTCATCCAATGGTTGAGACAGTAGGGGCTTTCGGTTTTGGATTGGTTATTATTCTAGCTTACTATAGAAGCAAAGACTCTGGGCTTACTGCCGGTGAGTTTATGAGCTTTGTAGGATCATTAGCGTTATTCATGGATCCTGTCAGACGTTACTCAAAAGCAAATACTAAGTTAAATCAAGCTCGTGCTGCAGCCACAAGAATCTTTAAACTGCTAGATGAGCCAGAGGAACTAGATGCTGGCTCCATTGAATTTACAGATTTTAAAGATAAAATAGAGTTTAAG
>CAXGOD010000321.1:0-3685 GCA_964011245.1 uncultured Bacteriovoracaceae bacterium
AGTTCCACCCTGCCTCATGAAGCTATCAATTACACCAAGACCTCTAAATTGACCAGACTTAAAATGATTACTAAAAGGGAGACCATCACTTGTTTTGGCATTTAACTGGCCATAAATAAATACATTCTCAGCTCCAAATAGTCTTTTTAATTGATTAATATTTTTAGATTTAGAGAAAAACTTACCTACAAATTTTCTAAACTTAGTAATATCGTTAAAACCAGTCTTGTAAAATTCAGAAAGATAACCAAGATATCTTTTCCCAAGAGACTTTACGCAAGCGCTTCTTCCAAACTGCGGACGTTTAAGCATCTTTTTTCTCTTTGATGGGTTAAGCCACTTTGACCTTCTTTTTGTTCTACAAATATCCACGATGATCTCGAATACTTTTTGTTCACCCAGCTGGTTCATATAAGTTAGTCCAAATGTTTCAACTTGGATCTTGCTTTCAAGCTGCATGGGACCTCTTAACTTTTTCTCTTGGACGAGCTTGATGACTTTAGGGTCTAGTGTTGTCCAGTTATGAAGATGCTTTAGGGCTTCTTTTTGATAAAGCTTGTCTACCCAGCGATGAGTTTTAGCGGCACTAAACTCTTGCGTGAGAAGAACAGAGAACTTCCTTTCAGAGTCAACTCTAGTCTTCCCTATACCTTCAGTATGTTCATATTCAATTGTTAATTTTTTTATAGTCTCTGCGGCATTCTTTATTCCGGTATCCCATTCAAATAGCCTATACATCACTGAATTGAATAAGCGACTAAGAATATTTTGAACATACTTGATGGATTGTGAGTAATGTTTAAAAAAGACTTTCTCTATGCCATCTTTAATAACTTTTACTTGTTCTGTTTCTTTTTTTCGAATCTTTCCGAGAATAAGAAATGAATACTTGGAATTTAAGTTTTGGGTCATTCGCTCATCTTGTTGAACAATATTTTGTTCCCAGTGTCTAACCTTGTCACTGACACCACTTACGAGCCTTTTAAATTCTCGTTTGTGATCCTTTGAATTTTCAATTATCTCTCTATCTTTTTCATAAAAGCTTAAGTTTGCCTTATTACTTTTCCCATAACTATATTCTAAGTCATATGAAAGAATAGTTAGCTTAAGTAGATTAAAGAAATCAACCTGAACACTTAAGTGTGCAGCTGCAGACACATCCCATTTTTTGTTTACTGATACTCTTAGAAACTCATCTGCTTGTCTTTGATCAGAAGGTCCAAGTGATTGAATCGTTAATTCATTTTCGAATGCGACATTAATAAGAACTCCACCTCTAGCACTAAAGCCATAAAAAGGAGGAGAGTTTACAAAGCCACCAGCATTAAATGAAAATTGATCTTCTTTCTTCATAAGCTCATAAGGAGCTAGGTCTAGGGCATTACTCATATTAAACTTTGCAAAACTTAAAAATAGTTTAGAGTAGTCTGCAGTAAGGCCCTTTAGAAATGTTTCTGAAAAGTGGTAGTAGTGGTAAGTTCTTTGGAAGCTTACACCTGCGAAAGCTCCAATAGTGTCTTCATCAATATCAATAAGGTCTTCTGCTTTTAAGTTTGTTAAAAGAGTTGAAGCTGAAACACTAACTAAAAGAGTATCGTGAACGATCCATCTATCAGAAAAAAGATCGGGTGCGATTTCTCTATTTCCCCATAGGCCAAAATTTGCAAATGGTTTTTGCCAAGTAAAGCCAGAAAAGTTCATTACTCCACCACCAATTTGATGATTTAATAAAAGTGGTTGAGTTTCACGTTGCCCAATTTCGTTATATCTAGTCCCCATAACTTCAACAATTTTTTGAAGCAGAGGAGGTAGTTCATCATCAACAATACTTTTATTATCTGGATTTAGTTCTAATATCTTTTCCGCAACAATGCGATTGATAGCTGACTGGACAAGCTTTTTTGTATCCCCAGACTTCATTGATCTTACGCCTTGAGACTCTGAGGATAATTCCTTCAGGGCACCCTTTAGCTTAAAATGCTTAAATTCAGTTGCTTGGGCAAAGTTATATGGAAATACCAAAAGGCCTAATATGGCCGTAATAAGTAAACTTTTCATAACATCCTTGTTTTCTACGCATAGCGCTGTACATTACAGTACTTTTTCGGTATCTAAAATTAGCGTCTTTAAGCAAAAAGCCGTTGTAGGAGGAGTTTTTCGATGGATTTGACTAAATTCAAGGCTTTACTTGATGAGCAAGTTTCTTGGCCGGATTATTATACCTATAAGTTTATCGTGAAAGCCGAGAGAAAAGGTCATGTTACAGAGCTTTTAGAGGAACACGAAATCGCAGAAAAACAGTCAAAAACTGGAAAATACATCAGTATTACGAGCAAAAAACTTATGCAATCTTCTGACGAGGTGGTTGCCGTTTATCATAAGCTTAGTACAATAGAGGGAGTAATAACTCTATAAAACTAAGGCCTAATTATGCAATTTGATACAGCTATTATTTTTGGGGCAGGTGCCTTTGGTACCTCTATTGCTTCAGTCTTATCTGAAAACTTCGATACTATTATTGTAAAAGTTAGATCTCAAGATATTTATGATTCTATAAAAAAGGGTGAGAATTCTGTCTATCTTCCTGGGCAAAAATTGGCCTCTAATATTGTTCCTGCTCTAACTTGGGAAGAGCTTGATGAAATTGTTGGCCCATCAAAAATTAACTTACTAGTTAACGGTTTACCAACTGCAGCAATTTGTCCTTTCTACTCTGAAAACCAAGAACGTTTTAAAAAATATTTCAAAGAAAAAACTCCATTTGTTTCACTTTCTAAAGGTATTGACCCAGAGACACTAGAACTACCTGATGATTTATTTAATCATTACTTCTCTGAATATCATGATCAACTCACTTATTTATCTGGACCTTCATTTGCTAAAGAGATCTTAGATAAACAGGTTACTATCGTTTCTCTTGCAGGTAAAAATCCAGGAGTTATGCTTGAAGTTGCTGAGATGTTGCAGACAGACTATTTTAAGGCCTTTCCTACTTATGATGTAAAAGGTGTTTTACTTGGTGGAGCTCTTAAAAACATTTTGGCCATCGCTGGTGGGATGCTTGAAGGAATGGGATTCAATCATAACACCCGTGCTGCAATGATTACTCGTGGAATTACGGAGATGCTTCGTTTTGGTAAGGTTTTTAATGCTCGTCCAGAAACATTCTATAGCTTTGCTGGAATGGGGGATTTAATCCTAACAACGACAAGTGATCTTTCAAGAAATAAAACTTTTGGAAAAGAGCTAGCTAAGGGACGTAAAGCAAAAGAAATTATTGCTTCACAACGTTCTGTCGTTGAGGGTTATAAAACAACTTTAGCTGCTCAAAAACTTGCAAAGAAGTATCATATAAAGACAAGACTTTTCGATGGTATTTATCAAGTCCTCTATAATGATGTTGAACCTAAAGAAGTCATTAAAAGCTTAATGGAACTCCCAGTATCAAATATCGAATAAAGTTTTTATTGATCTAAACAAAGAACTTCTTCACAAGAGCACCAAACAGATTCGTGTCCTTCTTCTTTACAGTTTTGGGCATAGACATTTGCCCTCGTAATCTCTGCTGGACAAACAATTCCGTCATGAGGCTTGCACGAACGTACAACGCCATCTTGATTTGTTCCTAAGTACTCTATTACTGGATCTGGCTTGGTAGGTTCTGGATCTATAACAAGACCAGGGT
>CAXGOD010000322.1:0-3673 GCA_964011245.1 uncultured Bacteriovoracaceae bacterium
GAGCTCCAAGACAGGGAGCAGGGGCAGGATATGGTAGTTCATCTGCTATAAAAAATTAAAGTTTTATAGAATATAAAATAATTTGAATCGATGAACGAGTAAAGACATAGCATATGACAAACTACTAATTCATCGGTTCATAAAATATGACAAGTAATTTCCATCTATTATAATTTATCGTTAGAATAGTTTATAGATTCTAATGATAACTTAGGTTTAAGTAAAAATACTGAATGAATAACTTTTTTACATAACCAATATATCTCAAGTCAAGACTTCCCACTTCATCAATTTTATTTTTCTTTCATATTGAAACTAGCTCAACAAAAGCTCGACATATGAATAAGAGCACCCTGTTTATATGAAATTAGTAATAAAATGTGTTAACTTTAAGTATGAGTATTTCAAAAAAACTAAAAATAAAATTAAATAAACTAAGCTCTGATGAAAAAAAACAACTTATAAAGTGGACTATTGAGGATAAAGTCTCATATTCCGATATCCAGAAGGTTTATGACTTATCTCCAGGTGATATTGAAAAGAATCTTCTTTATTCTTTGGGGGAAAAACGATTTAAAAGTTGGAAACAAAGACAACAGAATAGATCTACAAAAAAGAATAGGCCCATCACAGAATTTAATTAATTATAAATTAGTGCCACTGCAATGCTAGCTCGTAATTTTAAGTACTTAGCCGTTTTATCAAGTAAGGTCCTCTCATGTAGTGCCATGCTTCTGTTCTTAAGGTGTTTTAAATACATATACTTGTCTTTGTTTAAACTTGAGAATAGCTCTGAATAAAACAGTTCTATCTATTTAGAAAAATTAAGATTTTAATACTTCTTAAAAAAAGAGGTGAATTTTATGTTAAAATAGATTGTTGTACGTTTGTGGAGCTTATTTTGATGGAGAAAAAAAAAATTGTTGTGATTGATGATCATATCAAATCCTCTAAGCTCTATGCTTCGAGCTTAGAGGTATATTGTAATATGGAAGTTACAACTTTTAGTCATTTCGACGATTCGATAGCCAATTACTTAAAAGAAAATAATTTTGATGCCGTTATCACAAGACCATATATTGGTGATTTAAAGATCGATCATACAATTTATAAATTAATAGAGAGTATTAATAAAAGTATACCTCTATACATCTTAGGCAAATCAAAGCTTTCAATTCATTCAGCAAAGATTTTCAGAAAGGACTTTGAAATCTCAGATTTAATTAGAACTCTTGCTTTTGATTTTGACATAACCCCTCATTCTATGGCCAATCTAGACCTTGGCGATTTTTATTCTTTTAAAACTAATGATATTATGAGAGATCTTGTTTTAGTTTGTGATATTTATATAAAGAAAAACGATTCATACAGTAAGCTGTTATCTAAAGATAGTACTTTTTCCACAGACATTAAGAACTTATTAAATAATCAAAATTTAGATAAAGTTTTTGTCACAGCAAAAGAAAGGTTAAACTTTATCAATTCTCAACTAATTTATTTTCAAGAACTGTTCGCTGAGGACCAGCTAAGTATAAATGATGAGTTTATGCTCAGTAGTAATGCATATAGATTAATTAAAAGCAATATTCTTGAAATGAATATAAGCACAGAAGTTATTCTTACTACCGAAAAATGTATTAATACTATCTTTTCATTAGTTCAAAAGATCTCGACCCTGAAGGAACTTTTTAAAACTTTAAGTAAGTCTGAAAATGTAGATTTCAATCAAACAGTTATGCTTTGTTTCTTTTGTAATCATATTGTTGGAAATGTTGAATGGGGAACAAATGAGCAAAAAGTCAAACTGAGTTTTGTTTCTTTTTTCCATAATATTACACTTCCTTCTGAATATGTATTAATTAATGATAATGAACAATTAGAAAAAATGAATTTAACTATAAAACAGAAGAAGATAGTCTTAATGCATGCTTTAGAATCAGCAAAGTTAGTATCTAAATTTAAAAAGAAAATACCGTTTGGCGTTGACACGATTATTAAGCAACATCACGGAGCAATTACAGGAATGGGTTTTAATAGTTTTCCGCAGAGTATATCGCCTCTAGCAATCATTTTTCTAGTTGTTGACGAATGGGTGACAAATATTTTAAGAGCACAAGGTTCTAATCTTGCACTCACTAAGAAAGAGCTAATGAATATAGTTAAGAAAAAATATAAAACTTTATCTTTTGAAAAAGTTATCTCAGCATTTGAAAAAATAGATGTTCAGTAAAAGGTTTTTTGTATGAATCAAGATTTTTTTAGTAATTCTAAGTGCATTATTGTTGGACCAAAGCCAGCTAACCGATCGAGCATAAGAAAAATGGTTACAACCTTCGGTTGCGATAATAGAAGTATCGAGACATGTATAACAGTGGAAGAGTCATATGAACCATTAAATAATAATAATTTCAATGTTGTTATATTTGATGATGACTGTAAAGACCTTCAAGAAGTAGATAAGTTATTTGAGTTATTCTATAAAAGATTGAAGGATGAGGAGAATTCACTAGTTATTATTCTCTCATCAGATTCAAACTTATCTATTTTTCAAAAGTACTTAGATAATAAAAATTCAATCCTCGTTTCAAAACCCTATACAATTGGAAGCTTTATTAGCGAGATTGATAATTTTTTGATGAAACAAAAAGAGGAATATTTAGTAAAACAACAAAACGAGAAGAAACAGAAGAAACGAATTACGAGAACTAAAAAAGCATATCTTAACTTCAGTAAGTACATGAATAAAGTATCCGCTGAGAATTTAGAAGATGACTTTTTCATGTTATGCAAGGACTTTCTAGACTCTCTAGATAAGACTATTGACTACAAATCACTTTCTAAAATTCTCACAGAGGGAATTCTGTCTCGAAGGTTTAAGGAACTAAATTTTTTCGTAGAAGGTTGGATAAATTCAGCGCCTATAGAGGCTAAGTATATCCCAGATATAAGTCGAGTTTTGCTATTTAATAATCATTTTGAATTATTTGATAAAATGAAATCAGATGATAAGGATGCTATGTTGGCGATAGGTGTTGGTATGGTGATATCCGCCTCGGTAATCTGCAAGGATGAAACTAAGAATGAATTAGTCATTAAATATATCCAAACAGGTGTTGTCATGACTTGCTATAAACCAATTGTTGTTTGTAGCGCTCTTGAAACACTACTTGAAATTAATGCAACAAAAGAGGCCAGTGAGATTCTAGAAGACTCTAGAGCACATTTAACTGATGATACAGACCCACAAATTAGAGAAATACTGACAAGTATTGAAAATAGGCTATATGCTGATATTCCAAACTAAAGCTTGTGTTGCAACCAGCTAAATTTTTCTAAAGTTATGTTAGAAATCTAAGTATCCTCCTTGTTATTTCTTGATTTAAGTTACTGGAATTATTCATATATGTTGCTAATATATGTTTGTTATATCTGAATTTATAAATGCTCTCTATTAGGTTTTTGACGCGTATTGCATTATGCTTAAATATAATTAATTTATTGAGTTTAACACTTAAGTTTTAACAAACGGTTTATTATGACTAAAGAACTTTCTAAGTCTATTAGTATTGCTGATAACAAGTCTAAACCTTGTGAGTTAGACAGTGCTTCCGTTGATTTAGATTTACTTGAAGAAGAAGCAGCTAGTGAAGAAGCTAATAGTGAAGAAGCTGAT
>CAXGOD010000323.1:0-3662 GCA_964011245.1 uncultured Bacteriovoracaceae bacterium
CAGGTGCTTGAATTCCAGCTCCTGTATCTTTAGCTTCCTGGCCTCTTGCAAGACCTTCAGTAGAATCCATCGCAATTGTTCTAACCATGTTGTTTCCTAAGTGTTGAGATACTTCAACAGTTAAGTTCCAATCTAGATCAGAGATAGACTTGTTAGTAATTTTTAGTGCGTTATTGATTGCTGGTAACTTACCGTCTGCAAATTCAATATCAATAACTGGACCCATAACTTGCTTAATGATACCGCTCATTTTATATGCTCCCTAAGAGTTAAGCGACTCAGCACCAGATACGATTTCTGTTAATTCTGTCGTAATTGCTGCTTGTCTTAATTTGTTAGATTTAAGTGTTAACTTTTTAATCATTTCTTTAGAGTTCGTTGTCGCATTATCCATGGCCGCCATTCTGGTACCATGTTCTGCTGCAACTGCATCTAACATACTAGTATAAATTGTTGTGTTGATTACTTCTGGAATTAAACTATCCAAAATCTCTTCAGCTGAAGGCTCATAAATAAAATCAACTGGAAATTCTTCCGCTAATTTGATTTTTTCATCCTCGCTAACTGTCATTGGTAGTACTTGTTTAACAGTACAGTCAAATTCAATTGCAGAAACAAACGAATTGTATGCAACATAAACTTTTGCTGCTTCACCTGTAGTGAATAAAGCTGCAAGAGATTGTGTAATTTCTTTAACTTCACCAAAAGTTGGATCCGCTTTTTCAAAAGTAAAATATTCCTTAGACTCAAAGTTGTCTTTAACAAGTAAATCCATAACTTTTTTACCTATAAAATAAAAATCAAATTCTTCTTCCCCAGCTTTGCTTTGAGCAAAGCTTTTAACTTTCTTAGATAGTTGAGTGTTATAACCACCACAAAGACCTTTTTCTGATGAGATAACAAGAACAATTGATTTTTTACTTTCAGTATTTTCCTTTAAGTACTCATGAGTGTAATTTTCTGCCAAAGATGAAGCAATTCTTACTGTTTTATCAAGCTCTGAAGAATAGGGCTTGAAAGCTGTAATTTTTGCTTGAGCTTTTGATAACTTAGCTGCAGAGACTAACTTCATGGCACTAGTGATTTTCAAAGTACTTTTCGTACTTTTAATTCTCTTTTTAAGTTCTTTAATATTTGCCATTACTCTTCTTCCTTACTTTAGCTTAGTAGTTAGCTGAAACGTATGCTTGAATTACTTCATTTAATTTAGCTTCGTTTTCAGCAGATACAGCTTTATCTTTAGCTACAGAGTCTCTTAGATCAGAATGCTTAGCTTTAATATGATCTAATAAACCAGCTTTAGCTTCGATAATTTTTGATCTATCTACTTTGTCGAAGAAACCTTTTGTTCCTGCATAAATTGCAAAAACTTGGTCATGTACTTCAAGTGGAGAATATTGAGCTTGCTTAAGAAGTTCTACTAGTCTCTCACCTCTTTCAAGTTGATTTCTAGTTGTTTCATCTAAATCAGAAGCAAATTGAGAGAATGCTTGAAGCTCTCTATATTGTGCAAGGTCTAGTCTTAGTGTACCTGCAACTTTTTTCATTGATTTAACTTGTGCTGAACCACCAACTCTTGAAACTGAGATACCAACGTTAACGGCAGGTCTTACACCAGCGTTAAACAAGTCACCTTCTAAGAAGATCTGACCATCAGTAATAGAAATAACGTTTGTTGGAATATATGCAGCAACGTCACCTTCTTGAGTTTCAATGATTGGAAGCGCTGTTAAAGAACCTGCTCCAGTTTCATCACTCATTTTACAAGCACGCTCAAGAAGTCTTGAGTGAACATAAAATACATCCCCAGGGAATGCTTCACGTCCTGGTGGACGTCTAAGAAGTAATGATAATTGTCTATATGCTTGTGATTGTTTTGTAAGGTCATCATAAACGATTAATGAATGTTGACCATTATCTCTAAAATACTCACCCATAGTACAGCCTGAGTAAGGTGCTATATATTGAAGAGGAGCTGAATCAGATGCAGATGCGTTTACAATAATTGTATAATCAAGAGCACCAGCTTCTTTAAGCTTTTGATAAACTTGTCTAACTGTAGATTGTTTCTGTCCAATTGCTACATAGATACATTTAACATCTTTACCTTTTTGGTTGATGATCGTATCAATTGCAACTGCAGTTTTACCAGTCTTACGGTCACCAATGATAAGCTCTCTTTGTCCTCTACCGATAGGAATCATTGAATCGATTGCAACGATACCTGTTTGCATTGGCTCGTGAACTGGTTTCCTTTGAATAATACCAGGAGCTTTAATCTCAATATTTCTAAATTCGTTAGATTTGATTTCACCTTGTCCATCAAGAGGTTCACCGATTGCACTAACAACTCTTCCTAGAAGAGCGTCACCAACTGGAACCTGAACAATTTTTTGAGTTCTCTTAACTGTAGAACCTTCTTTAATTTCAGAGTCTTCACCAAGTACAACAATACCAACATTGTTTGTTTCAAGGTTTAAAACCATACCTTTAACACCATTTTCAAACTCAACTAGCTCACCAGCTAATACTTTTTTAAGTCCAAAAACTCTGGCAACACCATCACCAATAGTTAAAACAGTACCAATTTCATTTACATCAAGCTTTGCTTCAAAGTTAGCAATTCTTTCTTTGATAATGCCTGAAATTTCCTCAGGTCTCATTGTTGTACTCATCAAACAATCCTTATCTTATATTATTAAATTATTATTCTCCTAAAACGGAACCTTTAAAATGTCTTAATTGATTATCAACTGTAGCGTCTAATTGAAGATCCTCTACAGTTACTTTAAATCCTGCTGTGATTTTTTCATTCTTTTTATATTCTAAAACTGGAGTTTTCCCACCTAAATGACCTTTAACTGAATCCATAAGTTTTTGCTTATACTCTTCAGAAATTTCCTCAGCTGCACCTTCAATAGTTCCTCTTAAAAAACCTTTTTCGTGATCATCAATAATAATGATTTCTTTAAAAATTAAAGGAAGTGTTCCAATTCTTTTTTCAGCAATTAAATATTTAACAGCTGCTGTTGTTATTTTATTTAATTCCAGTTTTTCTGCAATAGCAGAAAATACATTATCTTTTTCTTCATCTGTAAAAACGTCCAAGAATAGAACATTCTCTAAATCGTTAGATGCATTAATAGTCTCAGTAAGCTTAGTAAGCTCTTCGGCCATATTAATATTGTTTTCTTTTCCAAGTTCTAGAAAAGAGTTAGCGTATATTTTAGCAATAATAGCGTTTTTCATTATCTTAAACCTTCTAATACTTTAGATGTTGCTTGTTGATTTAGGTCTTTATTTGATTTGATAGTTTCTTTCGCTTTCTCAATAACTTCATCTAAAAGCATAGCATTTAGTTGATTTGTTAATTGATTCTTTTCTGCTTCAATTTTCAATGAAGCATCAGCTTTAAGTTTTTCAATTCTATCTTCAACGTCCTTAACATATGTAGTTTTAAACGAGTCAATTTCAGAGTTAGCATCAGAATGAATTCTTTGAATTTCTTCTTCCATTCCTTCTATTTTTTTTCTTTGCATTTGCATCATCATTTCAGCTTCTTTAGCTTTAACATTTGCTCTTTCCATGATTTCAGCAATGCTTTCAGATTTGTCATTAAAGAAACCTTTGAAAGGTTTCTTTAATGACAAATCTGAAAGCAT
>CAXGOD010000324.1:0-3656 GCA_964011245.1 uncultured Bacteriovoracaceae bacterium
TGAAAAGAAAATGAATACATACGGTCATGGCAAATATATTTTACGTAAAGCATTTGAAGGGGACTATCTTCCAACGGCGCTATTATTTAGAGAAAAAGCAGCTTTTAGCGATGCCGTAGGACATTCACTTGTTGATTGTATAAAAGAGTATGCTGAGACTGTTTATAGTGATCAAGAGTATAAACAGGCGATAAAAAAATACCCACATGGGACACCATTTACAAAAGAATCGTTACTGTTTAGAGACTTGTTTGAATCGTTATACCCCAAAAGAGGCGAACTTATTAAGGACTTTTGGATGCCTAATAACGAATGGGAAAACTGTGATGTTAAAGATCCTTCAGCAAGAGCGCTTCCAAATTATGGTGCTAGTGGAGTTTAGTCTTTGGTGCTAATATGCATCTATGAAAAAATATCTAACAATAAGTAATTTTGTAACAATTGCAATAATTGCAGCTGTTCTTTATTTGCAAGCGCCTACATGGCTTGCAAATACGAATGTTAGTAATACAAAAATTTCAAACATAATTGTTAGGGACATCGAGAGTAATTATGAAATTAACCTTGATAACTCACAAAAATATATTTTATTTTTTTGGGCTACCTGGTGCGCTCCATGCAAAGCTGAGATGCAACGATACAAATCATCGATAGAAAGTGGAAAAATTAAAAAAGAAAATTTTATTGCTGTGAATCCGTTTGAAACACCAGATATTCAGGCCAAGTTTATAAAAAAAAATCCTTATCCTTTTACATTTGTAGACGATGGAAAAAAGCTGTCAAATCTTCTTGAGATAAGAGCAACACCCACTGTCACTTTTGTTGAAAAAGGAATAGTGACGCGTCAAAGTACTGGAATCAGTATTATAGGTATCTTTAGAGCTGAATGGCTTTTCCAATAATTTTACATTTAGCATTATAAATGGATAAAATTCCCTCACTTAAATAAGAGAGGGATATTATGAAAATATTAGTTTTACTACTTAGTGCATTTTTAGTTTCTTGTGGGGGATCGTCTAGTGGCGGTGGTGGAAATCCTGAAAATCCAATTTGTGGAAAAAGCACAGCTTGTAGAAACTATGGGCCAGCAAAACCAACTGGATTTAAAAAACCAATAGCAGATTTTGAAGCTGGAAAATATATAAGAGATAACATAACGAAGTTTGAAGATATAAAAGTTGGCTTAAAGTTTGTTGAGCATAATTCATGTAAAAGTGAAGTTGAAGGTAAGATTCACAAGCTAGTAACAGAGATGACAGTTCTAAAAGTGAATCTAACTAGCAACCCAAGAACTGTTGAGTATTATGTTAAAGAAATGGAAGCTACTCCAAATGTTGAATCATTATGTACCTATAATATGTATGAAGGTGAAAAAGAATACATTTTAATTAGAGAACTACCTACAGTAGATCAAGCTCTCAGCAGTCTCGTTGATTTCGATTCATTTTTTATTACACGTCTTGGTAGTGACTCGTTTATCTTGGCCTATGATGAAATCGTTGAAGCTGATGGTTGGGTTAGAAATATTGAAGTAGGTATTAACTTAGATAGAAGTTATCCTGTCGGACTTTATACTCAAACTAAAGTGAAAAAGGGAAAGAATTTAGTTTATACACCTATGACATTTGTTGAAGGGTATCAATTTGTTGATACAAGTACTATCGATAGAACTGGACTTCCAATACACTTCGAAAGATATTAAAACTAACAGCCTCCTTATAGAGGAGGCATTATATTTTAGTTTAAGATTTTAATTCTTTGATTGATCCTGTTAAGCGTCCATAACCAGCACCGAAAACATTAAAAACAACTGACACATTCCAAATAGTTAATTGAGGTTCAGGCACATGAACTATCCCACCCCATCCAATCATATAGGCAACTAGTGTAAATGATAAAAGCACATCTATGGCATTTCCAAGATCTTGCCACTTATGCTTAACATCAATACTTGGCTTTTTAATTAAGCGAACTATATATGAAAATGTACAAGCATCCAGTACTCTTCTCTTTACTGTAGATAAAGAAATAACATTTGTAATATTTATCACAAGGTCTAATACACCTAAGGCCGTTAACCAATATTGATTTAAATAAAGACCTGTAACTATTTTGAAAACACAAAAAGGAAGTCCAACTGAAATAAGTTCTATATACGTATTAATCATAGTTTTGCTTTTAGATAAAAGAAAACCCCTCTTATGAGGGGTTTTGCAATTTGAAATTTAAAAAATTCTATAATGCCATATAGTATTGTTTCATCATTAAAGCGTCTTCTTCTAAGTTAGGTGAGTTACAAATTACATATCCACCACACTCAGTATCTTTAAGAGCTTTAAGCATATCTTTCCAGTTAAAGTCTGATTGCTCAAGGTTAAGGTGTTTTAAGTCACCTTTAGAGTTAGAGCTGATTCCAGAAACATGAATATGCATATTTCTAACGGCTTCTTCACCTAATTCAACTTTAAGTCTTTCAAGTACAGTAACCATTTCTTCGTAAGAGTTATACTCACCAGTTCTTGCAAATAGGTGAGAAAAATCCATACATGGCTTAACTGAACCAACATTCTTAGTAAGAGTTATTAATTCATCTAAAGAACCAAACTGAGATGTTTTCCCTGTAAGCTCTGGCCTTAATTCAATTTCGATATCTAGTCTTGAAAGTCTTTCTTCAATAACGTTCATTGATTTTTCAACAAGATCAAAAACATCATATGGAGAATCTTTCATGTAGAAAGCTGCATGGAAAGTCATAGATTCTGCACCACAAAGATCAGAGATCTTAGCCGTTTGAATAATTCTTTCAACAGAAGAGTCAATCTTGTCTTGCTCTCTAGCATTTAAGTTAATGTAGTATGGTCCATGTGAAGTTAGAGGAATGTTTAACTCATAAGAAACTTTTCTAAGAGCTGAAGAAACTTCTTCTTTCATTCTTACGCCATGAGCGAATTCTAATTGCATACAATCTAATCCAAGTTCATGAATTTTTTGTACACCTTCTACTGGATTGTTTTTCTTTACAGTGTTGTTCGGTACACCCGCAGTCCCAAATAATAGTCTTTCAAAAGCCATCACGCACCCCTATATTTAAATTCCCCAAAACGGTTTGATCTTTTATTTAGAAAATTTTGTTTTTCCATTGCGCAAAAGATTTTGTGCAACTTGAACAACCTTGCCCCATGCTTAGCTGTTCTTTCAAAATTTTCAAATCAACCTCACGAGTGTCATTTAACAACTCGCGTATGTCTAAAACACTTACACACATGCATTCACAAATCAGGACTTCATCGCTTAATAAGTCTTTGGACTCCCCAGCCCGCCAACGATCAAACTCTTCAATGGCATCGAAATCTTCTTCCATCACCCATCTTTGTCAACGTGTGTAAATCTTCAAGCCCACGCTTTATAGCCCCATTCCAGAAAAAAGTCGAGAGCATCGCGTGATATGTGTAAATATGATAGGGAACAAAGTGTTCCATACTGGATATTAAGTAAAAAACACCTATAATAAGATCTAACCTATTGAATTTTATGAATATAATAAAGACGTTACTAATATTTTTATCAACTCTGGCCATCCCTGTATTAGGGGTTTTTCTTCTATCTGGTGGGGTTGCACGAATAGCCCTTCTATCAGCTCTCTTTCTAGTGTGGCT
>CAXGOD010000325.1:0-3651 GCA_964011245.1 uncultured Bacteriovoracaceae bacterium
CTTCCCACTGATATAGAGCTCCGATCCAGGCATCGTTGGAAGTACAGACTGCCAAAAGGGATTGTCATACTCTAAGTTTAAATCACCTAATAAAATGACATCTTTTTGATTAAATTGAGTTCTTAATTGTTCCATAAACTCTAAGGTCACTTTTACTTCTGCAAAACGAGCATAATTATCTGCAGTTACCCCTTTAGGAAGATCTTTATAGTGATGAACACCAAAAGACTTTTGAAGGATATTGCTCATAAGCCCTGTATCTCTAGGAGAGTTATAAACAACATGGCTTGCTAGAAGAACAAATGAGAATCTTCCCGAGATAAACTCAGACATAAAGGGTCTTCTTGAAAAGATATCTTTTTTATCAGCCCCTAGCATTGCCTTACCCATATTTGGGATACAAGCAACTGGAGTCCCTCTACCGTGAGTTCTAATATCTTTACAATATTGATTTGTTTTTGGCTTAACTTTACTGGCCCTATAGTAGTAACCAACAAGCTCTTGAACATCAGTCTTTTTAGCCGCTTCACCTCTAGGTGATAAAATGAGTGCCCATTCTTTACCATTTCTAAGCTTTCTTAGCTCTCTTAAGATCTTTAGGTAACCTGGATCTCTATATAACTTTGGAGCTGCTTTTAGATCTGCTTTAAGGCTAGTCAGTTGAGCTTTAATTTGTTCAATCTTTGATTTTGCACTGTTTTTAGATCGAGTACTTTTAGTTGTTTTATTTTTGTTTTGTTGAATGGCCAAAGTCGCTTCAAGTTTTGCAATCTTCTCTGGTGCAACTTTAGTAATAAACTTAACTAAGGCCTTATTATGCTTTAGATCACCCGATATTAATGGAAGGAGTTCTGTAAGAGCCGCCACATCCCATTTGTTAATCATCTGGGCAACTTTCTTATAATCTTTATAACGAGTTTTACTCATTCCTGGGTGAAGGACATTGAATTCAGCAATTTTAACTTTTCCGTCAGCGATTGCATCATCTCTATCATAATGTGCTTTTACAGCGTCAGTATTATAATGATGATAGTTGTAGTAACACTTTACCTTCATAAGGTCACCGACAGCATACTTAGATATTTCTAAACATTCTTTACGATAAGAGCTTCTAGTTTCGAGATCAATGTCTTCTTCTTCTTGAGAAAAAGAAAGTGTTGAAAATAAAGACAATAGTAGTGCTAGGAGAAGAGCAACTTTCATAAATCTTCCTTATCAGGTTTATACGGCAGAACTTTAGCATGCTGCTGATGAGCATAAAGGAAATTGTAAAAGTTACATGGTTTTATAGACGATTAGTCACAGAACTTTGAAAAACGCGCTTCTAGCTCTAGTTTTACATCATTCCAGGTCTTTCCTTCGTGTAACTCTAGGCAAGCTTTATTAATTCCAGCAAGACTTTTATTTAGTGCGAAGTCGAGAACATCAATATAGCCTACTGCTTCAAGCTTATCATTATTAAGCTCAACCGACAGAGGGACATCTTTAGTGACTCCATTCATAGTGATAGAAACGATCAATGTTTTCTTAGCATATTTTTTTATTGAACCAGTTATTTTCGCTCCGCTTTTCATGACTTTAAAAAAGCTTTTAACAATCTTTGCATCTCTGGATTCATTTTTTGTATGAACAGATGTTGCATCAATATTAAACTCAGTACCTTCTAAAAGACTTTTAAGAGTTTTTCCTTTTAGGTCTTTAGTGATTCCAAGTTTTTTGAACTGTCCTTTGACACCAATCTTTTTAGGAGTTTTAAAAGCTGTCCACTCTAACTTTAAGTCATCACTTGTAATCAAGTAGCTACAGTCTTTAGCATAACTAAAAGCTGAATTTAAAATTAGAATAGCGAATAGAGTAAATTTCATTTGAGACCTATATGTTTAAGTTTTTAAAGTTGATATCTTTAAACCTATTACTTAATTCTTTGAGAACATTGTAATTGGCCGTATTTTTACTTCTATTGTAAATAAATACTTCAATTTTCCCATTATCAAATAGAGGAGTACTAAGTTCAATATGTTTAAACATATTTTTAAGATCATCCTTATTTGTAATAACAGAGTGCCCTACGAAGAAGGGATTTCCAAAGTTTTCGGCTAGAAAAAAATTAGATTTTGATATTTGTTCATCTTCTTTGGAAGAAAGTGTTTTAGTCAGTAATCCATTAAGTAAATAATTAAGCTCATAGAGCCCAATTAACGATGGTCCCAGGTAGTCATCTGTTAACCAGATTACTCCAGAAGTCTTAGGACTAACTAAATGTGATAAGTGTTCAATTCCAGTTTTCAATCTTATAGTTCATTTTTAGCAATATTATCAAGGATTCCGTTAATAAATGATCCTGATTCTAGGCTACCAAACTTCTTCGAAATTTCAATGGCTTCGTTAATAATAACGTTTACTGGGGCACTCTTAGCAAAACACATATCGTTTGCTGCAAGGAGTAGGTTTGTATGCTCTACACGCGAAATACGGTGAAGTTTCCAGTTTTTTAAGTACTTCTCTAGAATAACTTCAATATCTGTATAGTGGCTTAATGTACTTTTTATTTGCTCGGCTACAAAGCTATTTAGCTCTTCGCTGAAAAGTGAGTTTGTTGTTTCTTTAAATTCGTTGATTGATTCAAGCAGAACCTTGTGATCATCAGCCTTTGCTAACTCATGCTTAAGTTCTTGAAAAATAGGCAGTTGCATATGGAAAAAATATTGAAAACAAAACTCTCTAGCTTCTCTTTTTTTATTCACAAATTACCTCGCAGAAGAGTGGAATGACTCTTCATCATGTTGGATTTCATTAACAAACTCATCAACATCAGTGAACTTTCTATATACAGATGCAAAACGAATATAGGCAACAGGGTCTAAGTTTCTAAGATATTGCATTACTATATGCCCTAGGTCTTTAGAGCTAACTTCTTTTGAAGAGATCTCTAAAACACTCTTGCCAATATTCTCAACAACTCTATCTATTTGCTCAGTAGAGATGGGTCTTTTTTGACAGGCCTTCTCTATACCACTTAAAAGCTTTTCTTTTTTATAAGGCTCACGGCGACCATCAAGTTTTACAATAGCCGGCATATGTATCTCTATCGTTTCATAAGTTGTGAATCTTCTTTCACAGTTCTCACACTTTCTTCTACGTCTAATAGAGAAGCCTTCTTTAAGAAGACGAGAGTCGACGACCTTAGTTTCATTTTCTTGGCAAAATGGGCACTTCATACGTATTTACCTCGTAATTATTAAAAAACTTTTCTAACTTTAATAAAAGAAATTGGCAAGATGACGCATATATAAATAACCGAAAAACCGTAAAAATTACATTATGCGCTTCGCGTCTTAACCTCGATCCATTGACGAGCCGATTTCTGGATTGATAGCGTTAGGTATAGACACACACGGATAGAGTTACAAGAAAAGAGGGACATTATGTATTTCTTAAAACAACTTATTCTAATTGTTAGTTTGATTGTGATTGTTCAGCAAGCTTTCAGTTAAAAAATAAAAGCCCAGACTAGATCTGGGCTTTTTTATTTCTTCAAGATCTCTTTATAAAATTTTTCTTTAGGCATGGTATAAACAGGGCACTCCCATTTAGTGTGACATTTCTCTTGAGTAAAGTTAAAATCTTTCATTTGAAAATTCTTAGTTATCT
>CAXGOD010000326.1:0-3648 GCA_964011245.1 uncultured Bacteriovoracaceae bacterium
GGCTTATCTGAGCCATATAAGCTCATAGCCGTATTATAGCTCATTACTTCAATTTCAAAAGAATCATCCATTTTGAATAAACGTCTAACTATTTTGGTTGCTAAGTTTTTAAGATACTCTTGAGTTGCAAAGCTGACCTCAATATCTATTTGAGTAAACTCAGGTTGTCTGTCTGCTCTTAGGTCTTCATCTCTAAAACACTTACAGATTTGGAAGTACTTATCCGTATTTCCAATCATTAAAAGCTGTTTAAGTGTTTGTGGAGACTGAGGAAGAGCATAAACTTTTCCAGGATGAACACGTGAAGGAACAATATAGTCCCTTGCTCCCTCAGGAGTCGTTTTATATAGAATTGGAGTTTCAACTTCAGCAAAGCCCTCTTCATAAAGGGCCATTCTTGTTTCTTTCATCGCCTGTGATCTTAAAGAGATCATTTTTTGAAGGTATTCACCTCTTATATCTAAGTATCTGTACTTAAGTCTTAAATCTTCTGAAGCCCCTACTTTTCCATGTGGTAAAAATGGAACTTCAGCAGCGTGAGAAAGCTCTTTTATTTCTGAAACAGAAACTTCTACTTCTCCAGTATTCATTTTTTGATTTAATGCTGAATCTGGTCTTTTACGAACAGTACCAACAGCCATAATAACTGATTCAAGGGAGAAGCTTTTTAAAATACTAATATCATTTTGGAACTCATCAAAGGCCAATTGAGTTAGACCATACTTATCTCTAATATCGATAAAGTTTAATCCACCAAGATCTCGAGACTTATTTACCCAACCACAAAGAGTTACTTTTTTTCCAATATCATCTGCGCGTAATTCACCACAATGATGGGTTCTCATTAAACCTTTAAGATTTGTACTAGCGCTGTTGTGATGATTCATTGTAAACTCCTATATAAACGTAATCACAGGTAAAAGTATGAATAGTGTTATACATCAATCTTCTCTATTACTCATTAAAATTCTGCTGCTAGGAAGCCTAATATCTTGTAATGAGACCACTACAGATTCAGGTAAAAACAAATTTAAGAGTTACCAGCAAGGTGAAATAACACTTCCTTCAGGGAAGAAACTAAAAGTATATATGGCGATCAACGACCAACAGCAACAAATGGGTCTTAGTCATATTAAAGATTCTGAGTTTGCAGATAATGACACAATGATATTTATGGACAAAAGATATTCGTCGCGTCAATTCTGGATGCCCGATACCCATTTTAACTTAGATATAATTTTTTTAAATGAAGACCTCTATGTTTTAGATATTCATAGAAATTTAAAACACTACCCAAAATCTGGACCACGTGAAAAGATTCCACTTTCAAAGAAAGTTTATTGTCAGCATGTACTTGAGATAAAATCTAGCAGCCCGCTAGCAAAAGAGATAAAACCTGGAATGATTTTGAATTGGACTTCGTCTAAGAATCTTTAGCAAATAAAACAAGATACTCGTTCCGAGCAATAACACCTAAGTGCTCTCTAACAAGCTTTTTCTGATAGCTTGGACTCGTTTTGATTTTATGAATTTCTGTTATAAGCTCACTATTTTCAGTTTTAATTAACTCAAGCTGGTGACCTCTTTTATCAAGAGTACTTTCCATTTCATAGTAATCAATAAGACCTGTTTCCATGAAAATTAATCGTAAAAAAAGTAAACCACAAACAAGCCAACCAACTTTATTCCAAGTCCAATTAAACTCTCTTCTCTGTTTTTTACGAACAGACTTTGCATAAGTAACCTTTTTACTTGAAGGTTTCCTTCTTGTCCTTTTAGCTCGATTATCTGTGATTTCAATCTGATCAACTGAAGTAGGAACTGATTTTCTCGTTCTACGAGGTGAATCAATTACTGTTGAAGTGGTATTAAAAGTGTTGCTTCCCGCCATCATTGTAGGCCTAGCGCTATGTTGTGTATCATTATTATCAAAAACAAATTCCAAGTTAACTTCCTGTCATCTTCGGTGAATCAAGCCTCCGAAGTGACTGATTTTATTATGTTTATTATTCTATTGTATCAGTCATGTTTATTCAACACAACTGGCCAAAAAAAGAGAAAAAATTTCTCTATTCAAATTACTCAAATATTTTTGAGTTAATGGACAAAAAAAGACCTCTGTTAAACAGAGGTCTAGTATTTCTTAAAAAATTTGATTTTGATTATCTATCGAAAGATCTTCTAGATCTATTTCCTTCAGAACGGTTTCCATCTCTTCCACCGGCTCTAAAGTTTCCACCACGATTTCCGTCTCTAGAACCACTGCTTCTGTTTCCATCTCTAGATCCACCACTTCTGTTTCCATCTCTACCACGGTATCCGCCACGACTTCCGCCGCCGCCTGCACCTCTTCTTGGTCCGCCTCTAGATCCACCACGATTACCACCACCAGCTGGTCTTGCTGCAGCAGTTTCAATATTGATTTTTCTACTTTTAAACTCAGTATTAGCAAGCTCTAAAACTTGTTCAGTATATTGGTCTGGCATTTCAAAGAAAGAAAAACCTGGTTTAATATCAATTCTTCCAACTTCACTACCTGCAACATTTAATCCACGTGCTACGAAATTTATTAGTGCACCTGGATTCATTCCGCTATCACCACCAGCATTCAAGAAGAATCTTTGGTATCCAGCTTGAGAGCCAGAAGATCTCTCTCCTCTTTCTGCTCTCTCACCTCTTTCTGGTCTTTCTCTTTTTTCAACATCAAGAGGTCTAGCATTCTTGTATCTTTTTAAGTTTGCTTCAAAAACAAAATTGTATGCTGCTTTCATGATGTCTAATTTTGAAACTTCATCGAAACGATTTACAAAATTTGTAAAACTTTCTTCTTCTGCAGAGCTAAAGTTTTCAATTGCACCATCAAATTGCTCATATGCCTTTTCCATAAGAACACCCTGAATCTCAGGAACCGTTGGAAGTGTAATCTTTTCGATTTTTGCTTTAGTAATTCTTTCGATATCACGAATTCTTCTTTGCTCACCTGGCTCGATGATTGAAAGAGCAATACCTTTATTTCCACCACGACCAGTTCTACCAATACGGTGAACATAAGACTCATTGTCTTGAGGAAGTGAATAGTTAATTACATGTGTAAGGTCAGTTACATCGATCCCTCTTGCAGCAACATCTGTACAAACAAGAAGATTAATTTTCTTTTGCTTGAACTTCTTCATTGTTAAGTCTCTTTGCTCTTGAGACATATCACCATGAAGGGCATCTGAAGGATATCCACGCATATTTAATTCATCAGTTAGATTTTTAGCTCCAACTTTTGTTCTTGAGAAAACAATTGCATAAGTATGTTGGTTAAAATCTAAATAACGACATAAAGCTTCTTGCATATCGTGACGTCTAACAACACAAAATTGTTGATCAATAGAATCACTAGTTAAAATCTTTTTTGTTACTTTAACCATCTGTGGATCACAGAATTCATCATTAATAAGTTTTACGATTGGTCTTGGCATAGTTGCAGAGAACATCCAGATTTTTTTATCTTTAATTGTTGAAACAATTTCTGTTACATCATCAAAGAATCCCATATCTAGCATCTCATCTGCTTCATCTAAAATTGCATAACGACAGTGATCAAAGTTAATTGCTTCAGGGACCAAAAGATTCATTGCCTCTTTGAAATCTCTAAAAGGG
>CAXGOD010000327.1:0-3640 GCA_964011245.1 uncultured Bacteriovoracaceae bacterium
GCAAAGTCAGTTGAAGCTTTCTCTAGTAGATCATCTAAATAAATATCTCTTCCCTCAACCATCTCAACATTTCCACCTGTTCTCTTTAAAGTTAAAACAGTCTCAACACAAGAAGACATTTTACAAGCTTCGTTTGTAATTTCTTTTAGTGGTATTGACTTCGCTCCACGAGGGGCTTCATCATTTGTTATAACAATTTTTGCTTCACAGTCATTTATTCTTCCTGATAAGGCTTGGGCTGAGAAACCACCGAATACAACAGAGTGAACAGCACCAACACGAGCTGAAGCTAAAACACCAAATAGAAGTTCAGGAACCATAGACATATAAAAACAAACAACATCGCCTTTTTTTACACCTTGATCAGTTAAAACATTTGAGAAACGATTAACATTTTCTAAAACTTCTTTATAAGTAAATTTAAGATTTGGATCTTTAGGATCATTAGGTTCCCAGATAATTGCTACTTTATCAGGATTTGTTTCAACATGACGATCAAGACAGTTTTCTGTGATGTTAAGCTTTGCCCCATCAAACCATTTCATATCTAGGTTATCAAAACCTCCTGAACGAACATTGTCCCATTTCTTTTTCCAAGAAAATGTTTCAGCGATTTTCTGCCAGTAGTTGTCAGACGTATTTAAGCTGTCATTGTAAAACTCATTGTACTGAGATTCAGACTCGATTCTAAATTTCATAACTTATCCTTTTTAAATTTAAATAGGGCTAAAGTAGATCAAAATAAGCTCAAGAATTCAATTCTTGGGCTTAAAATACTAGGTGGGATAGTCGAAATTTCTAATAAAACTAGTGGAAAATTAGCTTAAACCTCATGTGAGACGCGTCAATTGTGTCCTCGTTAAGTTCATCATTTCGAGAAATATGCACTTTTCTGAGGTTCGGAAATGTAAACAGCATTCTTGAAAGCTGAGTCAAAGGGTTGTCTCTGAGGTCTAATTCCTTAATAATCTTCATATCGCTTTTAAGCCCAGCAACAAGACATACAGTATTGACAGCTTTAGATGATAATGACTCTGATATAAGAAGAGCAGCAAGAGCAGCTTTAAGAAATTTATAAGAATAAATTTTTTAGTTAAAGATAGGCCTCTCCTTTAATGAGGGGCTTTTTTATTCAAACAAAAAGATAATAAGGCTTCTTCTTTCTCCTGAAGTAACTGGTGTTACCATATGTTCGAGCTGATCATGATCAATTTTAAAAATTACTCCATCATTTAAAGACAGCTTTGGAGTCGTTGTTTCTATCATCGACTTTTTATTTCTTAATTTAAAGTCACCTCACTCATATGGTTCTTTACTTAATTCGACTCTTAGTCCTCCGAGTCTTTTGTCATTGTATTCGGAATCATTATGCCAAGTTAAATTGTTACAGTCTGGATTTGTATAATAAATTCTAGTTTGAACTTCGCGAACATTAAATCCTGTGAGTTCATTAATTCTTTGAATGATTGAAGCTTGTTCAGACAGCATGATGATTTTAAAACATGATATTTTATCTTTTAGATGGAATTCACTTGAATTAGATAGGATTTCCTCATAAGAAAATTCTTTTAGGAAAAGCTTTTGTAAATAATTAAGTTCGACTTCAGAAAAAATATTTTCCATGATAACGAAATTATTCTTTTTGAAGTCGGCATGTTTCATAAGCTTAATTTATTTAGCCACAAAATTACAGATCTTACCTGGAACATAAATTTCTTTAACAATCGTTTTTCCTTCAAGATGCTTAGCAACTTTAGGATCTGCTTTTGCTTGTGCAAGAAAGTCCTCTTTAGAAATGTCAGCAGGAACAGAAATTGTCCCTCTCGTTTTCCCCATAACCTGAACGGCCATAGTTATAAGATCATCTTTGGCTAAAGCTTCATCATGCATAGGCCATGCAGCGTATGCAAGTGTTTCTTTATGACCAGCCACTTCCCATATCTCTTCAGCGGCGTGAGGCGCGTAAGGAGCAACAATTTGAGCAAAGATAGATGCAGTTTCTTTTGAAAACTTTTTCTCTTTGGCACAATGGTTAGTAAATATCATCATCTGACTTATTGCTGTATTAAATTTCATCTCTTCGATATCAGAAGTGACTTTCTTAATTGTTTTATGAAGAAGTTTTGTTGTCTCTCCACTTTCAGAGTCAGTGTAGTAATCCTTGTTCCCAAATGTTTTAAATGCTTTAGAAATAAATCCGTAAACACCTTTAACACCATTCATTGACCAAGGCTTATCCTTATCTAAAGGACCCATGAACATCTCATATAGTCTTAAAGTATCAGCACCATATTCTTCAACAACACCATCAGGGTTAATGACATTTCCACGAGACTTACTCATCTTTTCACCATCTTCACCTAGGATCATTCCCTGGTAACGATAAGTTTTAAATGGCTCTTTCGTTGATACAAGACCTAGATCAAAAAAGATCTTATGCCAAAAACGTGCATATAGAAGATGCATAACCGCATGTTCCTTTCCACCAATATATAAATCAACTGGAAGCCAGTATTTTTCTAAATCACTTTCCCAAGGTCTTTCAGTATTCTTAGGATCAATATAACGAAGGTAATACCAGCAAGATCCGGCCCATTGAGGCATTGTATTTGTTTCTCTACGAACTTCTTTTCCACTTACAGGGTCTTTGAAGTATAACCAGTCATCAATTGTTGCTAATGGTGATTCACCTGTTCCAGCAGGTTCATACTTTACAACTTCTGGAAGCTCTAATGGAAGCTCATCTTCGGTAAGACATCTAACAATTTTTCCCGTTTCTTTATCTTTTAGAATAGGAATCGGCTCTCCCCAATATCTTTGACGAGAGAATAACCAATCTCTTAATTTATAATTGATTGTTTTCTTTCCAATCTTCTTTTCTTCAAGCCAAGCAATCGTTTTTTCAATTCCTTCATCTTTTCCTGTTCCGTTTAAGAAGTCAGAGTTTATATGAGCGCCTTCGCCTATATGAGCTTCTTTTTCAACATCTCCACCTTCAAGAACTGGAATGATTTCTAAATTAAATTCTTTAGCAAATTCCCAGTCTCTTTGATCATGAGCCGGAACAGACATGATAGCACCTGTTCCATAGGTAGAAAGAACATAATCTGAAATCCAAACAGGAATCTTCTTTCCATTAACTGGATTTATTGCATATGCGCCTGTGTGAATACCTGTTTTATCTTTTGCAAGTTCTGTTCTTTCAAGATCTGATTTTAGCGCAGCTGCATCTTGGTAAGCTTTGATATCAGCTTTCTTATCATCAGTAGAGATAATATCCACTAATTCATGATCAGGAGCAAGCACCATATAAGTAGCTCCAAAAAGTGTATCTGGACGAGTTGTGAATACATCAATATCGTGACCTGATTCCGTTTTGAAAGTTACTTCAGCACCAACACTTCTTCCAATCCAGTTTCTTTGCATCTCTTTAATATTTTCTGGCCAATCAAGATCCTCTAAGTCATCAAGAAGTCTATCAGCGTACTCAGTGATTTTTAACATCCACTGCTTCATTGGCTTTCTTACTACAGGGTGACCACCAATTTCAGATTTACCATTAACAACCTCTTCGTTAGCAAGAACAGCTTTTAACTCTGGACACCAGTTAACGTTCATTTCACTTTCGTAGGCCAAACCT
>CAXGOD010000328.1:0-3629 GCA_964011245.1 uncultured Bacteriovoracaceae bacterium
ACTGATAGGAAGTCAGATGGAGCCGGTGGAACAAAGACCGCTGGTTATATACCCAATATTAAGGTATTTAGGCTTTCAGGTATGGATATTGTACGCGGATTTGAGGACGATGAAATTAACAGATTGGTAACAAATGAGGATATAAGTGAGGCCCGTGTCGACCAAAGAGCATATATGGCCAATATTAAACTTGAGCCTAGGTTTTACTTGTCAGATGCAACTATGGTTGGAGTGTTTTATGATGCGGGGCGCGTCTTTGTTGATACATATGATCTGGGGCGGTTGAGATCTTCGGCTGGTATTTCGTTTAAATATCTAACTCCAGTAGGCTCATTAGACTTCGATTATGGTATTAAGCTCTTGAGGAAACGCGATTCTGATGGTAGATTGGAGAGCCCCGGAAGGCTACATGTGTCAATTGGGTTCTTTTGATCCCGTTTAAAAGAGCCAAAGTTTGCACCGATGATATCAGAGTGGTGTCTGATTAGGAGAAACTATTTGACATTTTTTGCTGTGGGCCGATATATAGTCGGAAAATTTTAAAACATTTTAAGTTTAGAAGGGTTAAATTATGTATACACAAAAATCTTTTTCTCTGAAAGCAGGGGATATTGATAAGAAGTGGTGGGTTATTGATGCCTCTGACTTAGTAGTTGGTAGACTTGCAACAGAAGTTACTAACTTATTAAGAGGAAAGCACAAGCCTACTTTTACACCAAACCAAGAGTGCGGTGATTTCGTTATTATTACAAACTGTGAAAAAGTAAGATTCACAGGTGCTAAATGGGAAGACAAAAAGTACCATTGGCATACAGGTTACGTTGGTGGTCTTAAAACTAGAACTGCTAAGCAACAACTTGAGAGACATCCAGAAAAAATTATTATGGATGCTGTTAAAGGTATGCTTCCAAAAACTAGTTTAGGAAGAAAGCAACTAACTAAGTTAAAAGTATTTGTTGGAAATGAGCATGCACATGACGCTCAAACTCCAGTAGAGTTTAAAATTAATTAATTAAAGGATTATAACAATGGCTAAAGGTAAAAGTTACGTAAAGCAAGCAGTTGGTAGAAGAAAATCTTCAATTGCTAGAGTATATGTTGCCGAAGGTACTGGTAAAATCACAATTAACAAAAGAGAGTTCGCAGAATATTTTCCGCTAGCTACTTCTAGATATGTTGTTGAGCAACCATTTAACCTTTTAAGCAATGGTGATAAGTATGACATAAACATCAACGTAAAAGGTGGTGGTCTTACAGGTCAAGCTGGTGCAATCAGATTAGGAATTGCAAGAGCTCTTTCATTACTAACACCAACAGATAGACCAGCTCTTAAAAAAGCAGGATTCTTAACTAGAGACGCAAGAAAAGTCGAAAGAAAGAAACCAGGTCTTGCAGGTGCGAGAAAGTCTTACCAGTTCTCGAAACGTTAATCATACGATTTACATTTCATATACGAAGGGCCCGTTTATGCGGGCCTTTTTTTTTGTCTAAACTTCATAAGCTTACAATCCAATCATTTAGTGTTAAATAAACCATGTGAAATACATTAATATTAAAGGCGCCAGAGTAAATAATTTAAAATCTGTTGATCTTAAAATCCCTATTAATAAGATTACTTGTTTTGCAGGTCCTTCGGGCTCTGGAAAAACGTCTATTGCCTTTCATACTCTATTTGCAGAGTCTAAAAGAAGGTTTCTAAACTCTTTCCCAACATATTTAAAGTTTTTCTCGGATAGGCCAGCTCCAGTTGATGTCGATCTGATTGAACCTGTATTACCCGTTTTTGGTTTGCCACAAATCAACCCTGTTGTCGGAACTCGTGCATGCGTTTCAGATACAATGCATTTAACTGAGCTTCTTCAAAACCTTTATGCAAATAGCTCTAAAGAGTTATGTCCAACGCATAAGTGTGAGTTAAAAAGAACAAGTATTCTAGACACTATATCGCCATTTCTTTCTAAGCTTAAGGAAGAGAGCGTTGTTTATATCTTAACCAATAAAGAGAATTTTATAACTTTTTTAAAGGATTCACCGTTTCCAAACAGAAGTTTCTCCTCTGAAAAGTTGGAAGTTCACTCTTTTGATAAGGATGATGAGTATTGGGAGTTAGTTCGATTCAAGGTTAAAGGAGTTGATAAATTACACAAAAAGATTGAGCAATATGTTGAAAAAAATATTCCTTTGTATATTTTTACAGATAAGACATCTAATGTTGAACAACTGATTTTAAAAGATGAAACAAAATGTCCAAAGTGTGACTATACAGGACTTACAAGCTATAACCTTTCATTTTTCTCACCTTATAATGCACTAGGAGCTTGTGAAGTCTGTAGTGGATTTGGGGCAAATCTAGTTTACGATGAAAATAAATTGTTAACAAAGCATCTTAGTGTTGATGATGGTGGAACACGATTCTTGGAGTATAAACGTTTTGGAAATTTAATTGATGACTTTAAAAAGGAAATGAAAAAGCAAAAACTATCAACTTCCCTGCCAATTGAGAAACAACCTAAAAGGTTTTATAGGCTCCTCTACGAAGGAGATGGTACTTGGTGTGGACTTGATGAGTTGTTTAAGTATTTAGAAACAAAAAGATATAAAGCAAGTGTTCGAATCTTCATAAGGGGCATTCAGAGAGAAGAAGTTTGTACAAGTTGTGAAGGTTCACGTTTAAACTCAAATGTTCATAATAATTATTTGTTTAAGAATGAAAATACTACATATAAAGATTTATGGTCTTTTACAGTTTTCGAGTTAAGAGACTATCTTAAAAAATACTCAAAACAAATTTTCTTAAACTTAGAGTCTAATCGTAAAATATTAAATAAAATTATTAAATTACTAACAGTTGCTGAAGGTATTGGACTTGGACATTTAAAGATAAATAGAAAGGTTAAAACCGTTTCTGCCGGTGAGTACCAAAGGTTGCTACTTCTCAAGTATTTATCATATGAAGGAACTGGAGCTTTATTTGTTTTTGATGAACCAAGCTTAGGATTAAGCCTTAAAGAGATGAAAGTGTTAGGTAGAAGCTTTGGAAACTTAGTAGAGCTTGGAAATACAGTCGTCTTAGTTGAACACTCAGAATATTTTCATAAAATATCTGACCATTATATTGTAATGGGGCCAAAGGCCGGGAAGTTTGGTGGAGAAATTCTCTATCAAGGAAAATATAAAGAGAAGATACTAGACTTTGAGCTAGAGAAAGTATCTAAGAATAAGATACTTGAGGTGGATAGAAAATGGATAAAAGTTTCAAGGCCCGAGCTATATAATAAAACCTTTCAAGATATTGCTATACCTACTAATGAAATTATCCACGTAACAGGTGAGTCTGGTAGCGGAAAAAGTGCAATATTTATAAATATATTGGCGAATAAGATCTCACAAGATGTTAAAGAGTCCTCGTTAAGTATTGAATTCGGAAAATTTAAAAAGATAACTTATCCAAAAACGATTAATGATGTGATTGTTGTTGATTCTAATCTCAACAGGTATTCGAGCCGCTCAACTGTAGGAAGTCTTACCGGTTTGTTTTCTATAGTAAGAAAGCATTTTCTAAATACTCCCTATGCTAAATCTATGGGCCTTAAGGATGGACACCTTTCAGCGAATTCCATCTTAGGTCA
>CAXGOD010000329.1:0-3626 GCA_964011245.1 uncultured Bacteriovoracaceae bacterium
GTTTTGAAAGAGGATGAGTCGTATCAGCTTGCTCTAAACGTTCAGGATTATTATGGTAAACAAAATCATCATTGTAACCACTTTGTTTTTTACAAGAAGAGAAACCTAAAATTAGTAATAGGAATAAAACATTATTCATTCTTATGCCCCTTTAGACAAAGGTTTTTTACCGCCGCTGACATATTAAATAAGTCATCTCCCCACAAATTACCATCATTCGGAAATCTGATTTCATTGCGCCTTGCAGGTGCTGCATTATAAGTAGAAACCTTATCTGTATTACTTAGTGGTATATTTAAAGCAAGATTTCTCATTTGTGATAAAAATTCAATCCTCACAAATTTCATTCTATAAATAGCATCTTCTAGCATAACTTTTCTATTATGCCATTGGTTTAACTTTTCAACTCTTGAGTATTTTTCAAGATTCACTTTACTCATTTTGAGTACATTTGAGTTATTGTCATAAAACTCTAATAAAACAGGATTATCTTTTATCATTTCTTTGTTAAATATAATCGCTAACTTTTCACCTTCTCTTAACAGCCCTTTTGAGTGCTTATTTATTGCTAAAGTGTAAAAATTCCAATTAAGCATTTTTGGGTTTTCTGATTTAAGGTTTTTTTCAATTTTCTTCGCCCAAGACTTATTAATTTTCACAAAGTTATTTAAGTCATTTTGTACTAGTTTAAACTGGCACGTTTTTAAATGAACGATAGCATTAGTTAAAAAGACATCAGGAATAAACTTATGATCAAACATATTCAGATTCAAAGAAGCTAACTCAGCCTTTGCTTTAGCAATTTCATTATTTTGAATATATGCCCAAGACATCTCAACTCTTGCTTGTAAAAAGTGATTCGAGCTCTGAGGTATTAATGAATAATAAAAACTTGAAGCTTCAAATGCTCTAGCTTGGTAAAGTAAACGACCTAAAGTTAAGTAATAGTAAGAAACTTCATTTTCATTATTGGTAGTATCAATATAAGGTTCAATGGCGTTCTTTATTAACTGTCCGCTTAACGCTAGCTTTCCTTTATTGGCATAATCTGTGATTGCTGTATAAATCAGTTGAATTCTCAGAGGATCTTTATCTTCTAATTTATTTACCCATTTTAAGGATTTCTCACCTTGCCTTTGGTATTTCCATGCTTGAAGAGCATAGTTCATTAAACTTGTTTCTGTTTCAATCTTTGCAAGGCTTTTCTTTTGCTCAGGAGTAAGAACGATACCATTTTTTAAGATCCACTTAGTAGCAGACTTTCCAACGATATGATCTAAAGCTAAACCTAATTCCGTTTGTAAAAAGTTAGAATTCGTAGCTAAATTGATCCATAGGTTTAAAAAGGAATGGTTATGTCCCAATTGCCATTGCATATAAGCTAATGTTGAAGACATAATCTTTTTGAATTTAACATCGGCTTTTTTATAAATTAATGGATAGTTTAGTAATGCTTTTTTATATTCATCATTTAGTACAAGCTCTACCCACTGGTTGATGTTCTCATCAAAGATTCTAGCAGCTTTCCAAGAACCAAAAAGCTGAACTTTATAAGCATTATCAAGATTAAGAGTTTTTTGTTTAACGAGACGAGATGTTAAATCAATAGTTTCTTTGTTATCTTTTAAAAGTAATGCTGAGCCAACTTGAGCGATAGCATTAAATGATAAGATAAATAAAAGAAAGATTATTTTTTTCATTAAATACTACCTTCTCCAAATAAGTATCCAAGCTCTATATAGCCCATAGTATTATGAACATTAGTAAGGCCTTTTATCTTTCTTTGAGCATAGAATTCATTATTTATTCCAAACCTAGTACTAAAGTTTTTACCGGCCCAAAAAGCGAATCCTAAATCGATATTAACCATCTTTTGAAGACCACCCTTGGCCAACTCAATATCTCCATAACCAAGGTTAATAAACTGATCAAAGTAAACGACATTTTTTTCAGTAAATCTCATCTTCCCGTAGAAAGTATGAAAGCCTAAAAACGCAGAAGTACTCTTAATTGCAAAGTCTGAATCTGGTAAAATCTTCTCATCTGCATATAGATCCTGTCCTGCAGGAGTTAGCTCATTATAGTATTCATTGTAACGAAGACCCACATTAAAATTAGAATTTACATGATAACGGTATAGACCTGAGACCATCGTATTTTCAATATGGCTAACAGCTGAATAGTTATTTGCTCCAGCGAAAGAAAGCTCATGCCTGTTTACAAGACTAGAGTATCTCTTATTAACAATATAAAGTTTATCTTCTGAAACCATTGGACTAATTTTGTCATCAGGAATACGTAGATCATCTAATTTTTTAGTTAATTCCTTCTCTGCAAAAGCATTTGCAGAAGTCATAACTAAAAATGCACATATTATTTTTTTCATCTATATCTCCAAACTCTTAATGAAAATTACCGTTAAGCATTCTGTTAAACCAGGCCTCTGGAATATCAGCATCGGATTGATCTACTTGTAAGTCGGCCCATTCTGTTCCTAGCATAGTTATTTTTCCACCATTATTTCTTTTGCATACAACACCAAGGACATATGGATTGTTTCCAGTATCTGTAAGTCCTAAAACGCCCTTACAAATCTTATCAGGATCATCTAAGCCACCATTAAAAATAAGAGGATTAGAAGATTCTCTAGATGTATTTAATTTCAGAGTTACATCTTTACTAGGTGCTTGAAACTGACTCGAAAAAGCAATTTTTGTTTTCTTAATATCAGGTGCTCTTGTTATGTCATTGTAGCGACCAATGAACCCAAGGTTATATTCATGAATTAGTTCATCAATAAACTTATTAGGCATATTATCTATTAATGGACTTGCTACAACGATGTTTTTAATTTGAGTCATTGCCTTTTCAATAGCAATATTTGCGTCTTTATCAAGCAGTATACTTGTTCCTAAAACTAATGTTTCACGATCCGAGATGTTTCTAAGGTTAATATCTTGAATAAAAGGATTCATGATATCAACATTTTTCATAGTATTCTTAAAGAACTTTGCTTCAGCGTCACGAGTAGTATCTGCAAAGAAAAGAATCTTAGATCTATTCTCTGGGAATACCTCAACGATAAAACTCTGAGAACTTGAGACTCTATAGTCACTTGTTGCTACTAAATTAAACTGATGAGTACCAGCCTTATCGAACTGCATCTTCAACTGGTTATGTGACCACTTAACATACTTTTGCATCGACTTCGGTAATATTTCTACAGTTGGCTTTAATTGAGGGTCTTCAGCATCTTTAACTGGTACATGCTTCATCTTAAATTCATTGAATCCAAGGTAGATCATCCCACCCACAGGCATGGAACTTCTGTCAATAACAGGTGGTTTTCTGTCTCTTACAACAATTTTTATATCAGTGTAATCATTTTCACACTCACCATAGCTCCAACGTGAACTTAAAACACATGATTTAAATCTTAGAGTTAAAGTTTTACCATTATGGATTGGTGGAATATCATTCCAATATACATTTAAAACTGAAGATTGATTTTCTTCATTTCTAACAAGTTTTGTTCTAAAGTCTCCAAAATCAGGTCTACTAGAAAGTAGTTCAATGTTTGGTGTAACTTCTTTGTTTAAGTCATATGCAGCTACTTGAAAACTAAC
>CAXGOD010000330.1:0-3618 GCA_964011245.1 uncultured Bacteriovoracaceae bacterium
TCCAACTCCACCTCTGTTTTGAACTTTATATTCGTTTAGACTGGTTCTTTTAATGTAACCAGCATGAGAAATAGTAATGGCAACTTCTTCGTTTGGAATCAAGTCTTCTATTCTCATTTCATTTGCAGAATATTCAATTATAGACCTTCTTTCATCACCATATTTATCTTTAACCTCAAGAAGTTCTGTTTTTATGATTTCCATTCTACGAGATTCCTTGTCTAGTATATCCTTAAGATCTTCAATAATTTTTAATAACTCATCGTATTCTGCTCTTAACTTGTTTTGTTCTAAACCAGTAAGCTGTCTTAGCCTCATTTCAACTATAGCTTTTGATTGCACCTCACTAAGCTTGAATTTTTTAATTAATTTTTCTCTTGCTTCATCAGGGCTTTTTGACCCTCTAATTAGAGCAATAACTTCATCTATATTATCAGATGCTATAATTAATCCCTCCAAGATGTGAGCACGGTCTTCTGCTTTTCTCAGTTCAAACTTTGCTCTTCTAATTACAACTTCATGTCTGTGATCTACAAAATGAATAATTAAATCTTTTAGGTTTAAAACAACTGGCCTGCCTTTTACAAGTGCAATGTTATTTACTGAAAATGAAGTCTGTAAAGAAGTGTATTTAAATAATTTATTTAAAACTACGTTTGGTATTGCATCACGTTTAATTTCATAAACTATACGCATACCCTTTCTATCAGATTCGTCTCTAATTTCAGAAATACCTTCAACCTTACCTTCATTAACTAACGAAGCAGTTTTTTGAATCATGTCTGCTTTATTAACTTGGTAAGGTATTTCTGTAACGATTATTGCCTCTCTATTTTCTCTAATTTCTTCGATGGTAGCTTTTGCTCTCATTACAATTCTACCTCTTCCTTCATGAAAGGCATTTTTAACACCCTCATAACCATAAATTGTACCACCCGTTGGAAAATCTGGAGCTTTTATAAATTCCATTAATCCATCAACATCAATATCTCTATTGTTGATGTAAGCGATTGTTCCATCAATTACTTCTGATAAATTGTGGGGAGCCATATTAGTTGCCATACCAACGGCTATACCTGAAGATCCGTTAACTAATAAGTTAGGTATTCTTGTAGGTAATACGGTTGGTTCAGTTAGCGAATCGTCAAAGTTTGCTGAAAAGTCTACTGTATCTTTATCTAAATCTGATAATAATTCTTCAGCAGCTTTTTTCAACCTTGCTTCTGTATACCTCATTGCTGCAGGACTGTCACCATCAACAGAACCGAAATTACCTTGGCCGTCTACTAAAGGATATCTTAAAGACCAATGTTGGGCCATTCTGACTATGGTATCATATACTGAAGAGTCACCATGAGGATGGTACTTTCCTAAAACATCACCAACAATTCTTGCAGATTTTCTAAAAGAACTATTTGACCTAACTCCTAATTCCTGCATTCCAAATAACACTCTTCTGTGAACAGGTTTTAATCCGTCTCTTACGTCAGGTAGTGCTCTAGATACTATTACAGACATTGAATAATCAATGTATGCTGTTTTCATTTCATCTTCAATACTTACAGGTACTATTCTTTCACCGCTTTTTTCACTCATAAAATCAGATTTTTAATCAAATAAATTTAATACCACGAAAGTATCATTTCTTTAGTGATAAAAATACCTTAATTAGTGAAGTTTTATCCACAAAGATGTGTGCGAAATAGAAATATTATGAACAATTAACAATTTTGTTGTTGATTATATTTGAAACAGTTGCTTTAAATATTAAAAACAATACTAAATTTGGAATATATGGACGCTAAATTTTCACCCAGAGTTAAAGAAGTAATTAGTTATAGCCGAGAAGAAGCACTAAGATTGGGTCACGATTACATTGGAGTAGAACATCTCTTATTGGGTATTATTAGAGAGGGTGAAGGAGTTGCGATGAAAATGATAACATCATCTGGAGTTAGCTCTAAAGACCTTAGAAAAAAATTGGAATCAAAATTAGATTCAGGACAATTATCAGAAATAAAAAACTCCGGCAACATACCTTTATTAAAACAAGCTGAAAAAGTTCTTAAAATTACCTATCTAGAGGCCAAGTTATTTAAAAGTAATATGATAGGAACAGAGCATTTATTACTTTCTATATTAAAAGAAGATAACAACATTGCTTCTTCGTTATTGAAAGAGTATAATTTAAACTACGAATCTGTAAAAGAAGAATTAGATATCATGATGGACTCTGGATACCAACAAGATACTTTACCAGAATCAAAAATTCCAGAATCGACTAGTGAAAATGACGATGAAAAACAAGACAGTTTTTCCAGTTCTTCAAAAAAACCTTCAAATAGCAAATCTAAGACACCAGTTTTAGACAATTTTGGTAGGGATTTAACGAAATTTGCTGAAGATGATAAACTAGATCCTATTGTAGGCAGGGAAAAAGAAATTGAAAGAGTGTCGCAAATTCTTTCCAGAAGAAAAAAAAACAACCCCTTACTAATTGGTGAACCAGGTGTTGGTAAATCTGCCATTGCTGAAGGTTTAGCTCTTAGAATAACACAAAGAAAAGTCTCTAGAGTTCTTTTCAATAAAAGGATAATTTCTTTAGACCTCGCTTCTCTTGTAGCTGGAACTAAATACAGAGGTCAGTTTGAAGAAAGAATGAAAGCCGTGATGAACGAGTTGGAAAAATCACCTGATATTATATTGTTTATTGACGAAATTCATACAATTGTAGGTGCAGGTGGCGCCTCAGGTTCCTTAGATGCTTCTAATATGTTTAAACCAGCTTTAGCTAGAGGAGAAATTCAGTGTATTGGAGCTACTACATTAGATGAATACCGACAATTTATTGAAAAAGATGGTGCTTTGGAAAGACGTTTTCAAAAGGTAATTGTTGAGCCAACTTCTGTGGATGAAACGTTACAAATACTAAATAATATTAAAGAAAAATACGAAGATCACCACAATGTAACTTACACTGAAGATGCTATAAAATCTTGCGTGTATTTAACAGAAAGATATATTTCTGACAGACATTTACCTGATAAAGCTATTGATGCCTTAGATGAAGTTGGATCAAGGGTTCACATAACTAACATAAATGTTCCAGAATCTATAATAGATGTAGAAAAGAAAATTGAAGACGTTAAAGAATTAAAAAATCAAGTTGTAAGAAGTCAACAATATGAAGAAGCTGCTCGATTAAGAGATACGGAAAGAAAACTAAACGAAGAACTAGAGACAGCAAAGAAAAAATGGGAAGATGAAAGTAAAACTCATCGTCAAAAGGTTTCTGAAGAAGATGTTGCAGAAGTTGTTGCGATGATGACTGGTATTCCAGTTCAAAAAGTTGCTGAAAAGGAAAGCGGTAAACTTATGAAAATGGTTGACTCCATGAATAACACAGTAATTGGACAAAATGAAGCGATTACTAAAGTAGTTAAAGCCATTCAAAGAAACAGAGCTGGATTAAAAGATCCAAACAAGCCAGTTGGATCATTTATTTTTCTAGGACCAACCGGAGTTGGTAAAACACAACTTTGTAAAGTGCTCGCAAAATACTTATTTGACAGTGAAGAAGCTTTGATAAGAATAGACATGAGTGAATACATGGAAAAA
>CAXGOD010000331.1:0-3617 GCA_964011245.1 uncultured Bacteriovoracaceae bacterium
ATGATGCGTGATCCTCTAGCTGGTATCTCTCCTTTTTCTAAAGGGTTTGGTACAAATGGATTAGATGCTATCACCAATAAGAACTTGGCATTTACTAAAAACGCTATGAAAAAAATTAAACCCGATAATCTGGATAATTTAAACCTTAACAGCAAGCAAAAAAAGATGGCCAAAGGTTTAGCTAAAGCCGGTATTCCAAGATCTTTTGCAGCTGTTATGGCAAAAAGTGCTAAGGGTGGTTCTGCTGCTCCAAGTATTGCTACTAGTGGGCTTGGTGGATCTGGAATTGGACTTTCAGGTAAAGGCATGAAGAATGCTTTCACTAAGGCCAAAAAAGTAAAATACGGCCGTGGCGGTGGAAAGAATCCAAGAAAGAGAAGAGGGTCTAAATCTGGTTCACGCTTTAGTCGTTTTGGTAAAAAAGGAAAAAAAGGTGTAACAGGAACTCAAATCCTAGATTTTGCAACAAAAGCACAAAGAGAAGCTGAAATCAGTAAAGATACATCTAGGCCTATCTTTGATATTATAACTTATAGATATAAAGCTTCAGCTTGGCGTGAATTTAGAGATGAAATCAATAAACAAATTGAAGAAGATAAAACTGAAAAGAAATAATTAGAAATATTTTTTCATCTTTTCAACATACTCAGGATTCTTCATTCCCACTAGAATGATATCAACTCCAAAAGTTTGATATTTTTCGATGGCCATCTGTGATAAACAAATTTCACTTTCAAATAACAAGCCTTTATCAATGGCCTGTCTCTTAAAGACATCTGCTTTATCATTCATATTCTTACGAGCACAAACAATGGCCAGGTCATAGAGATCATAGAAAGGTTGAGAGTCTTCAACTGATAGATCCCCTCCCCATACTTGAGCGATAAAAGGAAAGAAGTACCCCATAAACAAATGATCTACAGCATCAGGTGTGTTTTGTTTATTCCAAAGTCCAGTAAAGTGTTGCATAAAAGGAAGCTCAAAGATGGTTTCATCGTCATCTTCTTTTTGGTCTTCCCACTTATCAACTAGCGGTTTTATAAGAATATTAAACTGCTCCTGCGCAAACTCTTCAGTGTGTTTTGGATCTATATTATAGTTAGCAAGACGAACAAGTCCATGTTCTGTAATAGCATTCAATGGCCTATTAATAATCGTTTTTAAGCCTAGTTCCTGTGCTTTTTCAATTAAATGCAGTCCTTCATATTGCCTTTCTAAGGCACCTAACTCCATAAGGTTCATTGGGAACTGAATATACTTAAAATGGTGATTAGGAATATCTGAAGTTAACTCATAAACTTTTGCAAGATCTGTAGACTCATGATCATCTTTGGGGTCTTTAAAGGTATTTGAACTTATCCCATAAGACTTAATCTTCCCTTCGCGAACTTTATCTTCCAAAAAGAGAAACGCCATTTTAATTCGATTATAATATTCACCTTTGGTTGAACCTTCAGTTTTTAAATAATATTCAGGATTATGTAGTAGGTATACATCAATACAGTCTACGCCTAAGCGTTCAATAGATTTTTCAATTTGATCTTGTAAAAAGAAAGGATGAATAGAGTGCTTCATGTGCTCATCTAAATTGCAGATGTCCATTTTAAGGTTTTTATCTTTTGCTACTTCCTTTAAGTTTGTTCCTTGAATATAACCTGCTTTAGAAATAAGAAAAGGTTTGTGACTTGATTCTTTTAACACTTTACCAATAAGTTGCTCTGACTCTCCATCAGTATAGTTTGCTGACGTATCTATAATCGAGCAACCTTTATCAAGGGCATCTTTTAAAGACTCATAATGAAACTCCGATCTAACACTTACTCTGTATCCGCCAAAGCCAACCTTACTCATAATTATTCCTATTGATCCAACATTTCTGTTCTTGTTTGATGTCTTCCACCTTCAAACTCAGTTGTAAGCCAAACATTAACCATATCTTTTAATTGATCCATGGGTGTCTTTCTTCCACCTAGGCAAAGGATATTTGAGTCATTATGCAACCTACTCATTTTTGCATCATCTTCATCTCTACAAAGAGCACCTCTGATACCTTTAAGTCTATTTACGGCAATAGAGATCCCGATACCCGATCCACAAAGAGCAATACCTCTTCCGTCAGCTTCTAAAACAGCACTTCCTAACTTTTGTCCAAACTTAGGGTAATGAACACTATCAGTTGAGTTAGTTCCTAGATCAACCATTTCAAAACGGTCTTTTAAAAATTCAATTAACTCTTGTTTCTGTTCAAAGGCTGCGTGATCTGATGCGATGAAAAGTTTATCCATGATAATCTCCGTGGGATGAAGTTATACTTTTTTATAAACTTTTAATTTCAGACTCACAAGAAAATATTAGTCTTTCAACCACTTAGACTTGCTTATAAGCTCTTTACCATTATGATCTAGAGCATTAGAATATGAAAAGATGATTGAGCCACTCTTTATTTTATTAATTACCAACTCATTTAAAGGACGATCTTGTAGGCCATAAAACTTCCCAGATTCATAGATTGGAAGTGTAATACATCCAGCAGACATCCCCATGCTACCCCAAATAGAGTTTTCAGCAAATAAAGAACCTGAACCGTGCACAACAATAGCTCTACTCCTTACTTTTGAGTTTAAGATTTGGTCAACTCCCTTAAGCCGCATTGAATATCCATAAGTCCCTCTATAAGTTTCCTGAGTCAGCATAAAGCCTAAAGATGTTTGTTCGCTATTAGATATATTAGAAAATTTTACGGCCATTCCAGTTCTTTGTGGGTCAGTGCCAAAGCCATGCTGAGTCCATGTATTAAAAAGAACTTTTTTATTTTTAAGATCTAAAACAAAAAGCCTTCTTTTCGAAGAATGAAGAGTGTAATCAACAACGATTAGTATTTCTTTTTTAACAACCCCAGAAGCTTTGATTTTTTTATAGCCTGTATAAGCCTTTTCAAAAATATTATAATTTAAAAACTCAAACGCAGGCAGCTTAATCAGTTGGCCCTCACTCAAAGGTCTTCCATTTTTAAAATCATAGTCTGGAGAAATCTCTTTTATATACGGACTCATAGAGCCATCTCTATGGAGATTGATATTTTCATTTCTAAAATAAGTATTATCCGCAAAATCTATTTCTAGATTATTGTATAACTCCTGCGTGGTTAGTGCGTATGAGCTTACAGATGCGAAAACAAGGGCCAATAGGGTAAGAGTTTTCATCATGCACAATATTATCAGCTCTTTAATTTAATTAGGGCTGATTTATAGAAATTACATATGGTGTACAGCTTATATACAGATACAAGTTGTTGTTTTAACGAAAAAAAAGCCCCTCAACTGAGGGGCCTCCTTAATATAAAAATTTATTTTTAAATTCTTAGTATCTGTAATGCTCAGCTTTATAAGGACCTTCCACTGGAACATCAATATACTTAGCTTGCTCAGTAGTTAACTCAGTTAACTCAACACCAATCTTCTCAAGGTGAAGCTTAGCTACTTTCTCATCTAAGTGCTTAGGAAGCATATAAACTTGATTTTCATACTTCTCAGAAGCAGTCCAAAGTTCAATTTGTGCCAATGTTTGGTTAGCAAAAGAGTTACTCATAACAAATGATGGGTGACCAGTTGCACATC
>CAXGOD010000332.1:0-3603 GCA_964011245.1 uncultured Bacteriovoracaceae bacterium
ACTAAGGGCATGACACGCTCTTATTATATCGATCATGAAGGTAAGGAGTTTAATAAGATCTTTCTTGCTGAAGGAGAAGTTGCCTCAGCATATGTTGAAATCCTTGTTAAAATTCCAGCCAGACTTAATATACAAGTATTAGAGGATACAGAAGTCCTGGCCGTAAATTTTCGAGATATTGAGAGCATGTACTCAAGACATCAATGCTGGAATCAAGTTGGTAGAAAAGTTGCTGAGATGTTCTTTATAGTAAAAGAACAAAGAGAGTATGAGTTTCTATTACTAGACGCAAAAGCACGCTACCTTAATTTTTTAAAAGATTATGGCTATATTAAAGATAGAATTGCGCAATATCATATTGCTGCCTACTTAGGCATAACACCTGTAAGCCTAAGCCGCATAATAAACCAAACTAAAGATCAATAGCATTATCAAATGATAATGAACTAAAAAATTATCCTTGCTACAAAGAAGCAGGAGGTTTTTATGCAAATTGATCAAACAACTAAAAATAAATTTTTAATTATTGGTACTGGACCTTGCGGAATATCAGCACTTAGAAGTTTTACTAAACACAATATACCTGTGGACTGTGTTGAATTACACGCGAGTGTTGGTGGGCAGTGGGATATAAAAAATCCAAATTCATCTATGTATGAGTCTGCTCATATTATTAGCTCTCGTACTGTTCAAGAATATAAAGAATTTCCTTTTCCTGAAGGAACAGCTGACTACCCTCACCATTCTGTGATTGGAAAATATTTAAATGATTATGTAGATAAATTTAAGCTTCGATCTCATATTCAGTTTAATACAAAAGTTATTGATACTAATAGACTTGGTGAAAATAGCTGGGAAGTGACTATGGAAGCTAGTGGTGAAGTTGTTACAAAGAAATATAAAGGTGTAATAATTGCTAACGGTGTCTTCTCACTTCCAAATAGACCAAAACTAAAAGGTGAAGAAACTTTTACTGGAGAGATCATGCACTCTAGTGATTATAAAGAAGCATCTATTTTTAATGATAAAAGAGTTTTAATTATTGGAGCAGGAAATTCAGGATGTGATATTGCTGTAGATGCTATTCATAGAGCAAAGTATGTAGACATGAGTGTTCGCCGTGGATATTACTTTGTACCAAAGTATTTATTTGGAAAGCCTGCCGATATCGTTGGTGGAAAAATAAATCTTCCAAGAAAAGTTGATTTAAAAGTAAAAAAGAGAATCCTAAAAATGTTTACTGGGGATCCAGTTAAATATGGTTTCCCAAAACCAAACTATGAACTATTTGAATCTCATCCAGTAGTTAATTCATTAATCATTCACCACCTGGGCCATGGTGACTTAGATATAATGAAGGATATTGATCATATAGATGAATCAACTGTTCACTTTAAAGATGGTGAGTCTAAAGACTATGACATGATTTTATTAGCAACTGGATATAAGCTAAATTACACATTTATTAAAAAGGAAGAACTAAACTGGCAAGGAGATAGCCCTAAGTTCTTTATGAATATCTTTCATCCTAAACATGATGACCTATTTATTCTAGGTATGGTTGAGGCTACTGGAGTTGGCTTTGAAGGACGTTATAATCAAGCAGAAATCATCGCCCGTTATATTAAAAACCTTGATACCAACCCAAGTAAGATTCAACGATTTATTAATGAGAAGAAAACAAATACTACTGACCTTACTGCTGGTAGAAAATATTTAAAACTTGCTCGTATGGCATTTTATGTTGATAAGGAAACTTATTTAAAAAAGATTGATACGACTTTAAATGAGTTAAGAATATAAGGACAAAAAAAGGGAGCTACTAATAGCTCCCTAATTCAATATAAATAAATTTAAACTATCTAATTACTGATCTTTGGTTTGAAGCTAGAATTTTCTTTCTAATTCTAACGTTCTCAGGAGTTACCTCTACCCATTCAGAATCATCAATCCAATCTAATGCCCATTCAAGAGTTCTATTTGGAACTGGAGGTAAGATAATATTTTCATCTTTACCAGCTGTACGAACGGCAGTTAATTGTTTTGTTCTTGTAACGTTGATGTTCATGTCATTTGGTCTTGTTGATTGTCCAACAACCATTCCTTCATAAACTTTCTCTTGAGGAGTAACAAATTGAGCTCCAGAAGATAAAACCTTCCAAAGTCCGTAAGCACTTGTAACACCCGCTTTATCGGCAACAAGAGCACCGTTTTGACGAGATAACATTTTTCCAACATATGCTTCATAACCAGCGAAGTAAGAACTCATTAGTCCCTCTCCTCTAGTATCTGTTAAGAATTTAGATCTATAACCAATAAGTCCTCTTGCTGGAACTTTAAATTCAGCTCTTGTTCTTGTGTCACCTATTGGACTCATTGCAAGCATCTGACCTTTTCTTGTTCCCATTGCTTCTGTTACTGCACCTGTACATTCATTTGGTACATCAAAAACAACATTTTCAAATGGCTCAAGTTTTTCACCTGATTCTTCATCAGACTTGTAAAGAACTTCTGGACGAGCAATCATTAATTCAAAACCAGCTCTTCTGATTTCTTCAAAAACGATAGCAACCTGAAGCTCCCCTCTTGCCTTAAGGATAAATACCTTAGGGTCATCAGTTGGCTCATATTTTAACGATACATTTTTTCTACATGCATCTTGTAAGAATTCTTCTAATTTTCTTGAAGTAAGGTACTCACCTTCTTGACCAGATAAAGGTCCAGTGTTTACAGAAACTCTAACAGAAACTGTTGGAGGATCTACTTCAATTCTTGGTAATTGTTCTGGGTTTTCTAAACAAGTAATTGTATCACCAATAAAAGCGTCATCAACACCAGAGATAATTACAATCTCACCAGCTTCAGCTTCTTCTACTTCCTTAAATCCTAATCCATCATATATTTGAATCTTTCCAACTTTAACTTGTTTAGGCTTTCCTGTTTCATTAATCCACTGACCAGGTTTATTTGCACGAGCAACACCTCTATGAATTCTACCAACAAGTAATTGTCCTAAATACTTAGAGTAAGAAAGGTTAGTAACAAGCATTTGGAAGTCACCTTCTTTATCAAGGACTGCTTCAGGGAAGAAGTCTCCAACAAAGAAATCTAAAAGAGTTTTAAGGTTACCTTCTCTAGCAGCGGGATCTTTTGATGCATAACCATCACGTCCTGAACCAAAGAAAAATGGAATATCTAAATCGAAGTCTTCGATACCTGAAAGATCAACTAATTCTAAAATTAGCTCTTCAATCTCATCTTGAACTTCTTCGTGTCTTTCATCATGACGATCGATCTTATTGATCATAACCCCAATTCTAATTCCACGCTCAATTGCTTTTTGAAGAACAAATCTTGTTTGTGGAAGTGGACCCTCTGCTGCATCAACTAAAAGCAATACACCATCAACCATCATTAATGATCTTTCAACTTCACCACCAAAGTCAGCATGTCCTGGAGTATCTAAAAGATTTACTTTGTAACCACCCCATTGAAAGGCACAGTTTTTAGCCGTAATTGTGATCCCACGTTCTTTTTCAAGTTCACCTGAATCCATTACTCTTTCAGCTACTTGCTCGTGTGCCTCAAAAAGGCCTGACTGTT
>CAXGOD010000333.1:0-3584 GCA_964011245.1 uncultured Bacteriovoracaceae bacterium
TTGATGGTGGTACCTTGTGGCCGCAACTGCTTCCCAAAGAGGCATATCATGTTCGATAACATTTAAAACCGTTTGCATAACACAAGTTAAAATCCTAGTTCCACTTGGTGTCCCAAGTGCAAAAAAGGGCTTACCTTCTTCATTAAATACAATTGTTGGACTCATAGAACTTAGAGGTCTTTTTCTTGGCTCTACTAAATTATTTTTTCCACCAATAGCTCCAAAAAGATTGACTCCACCTACATGGCTAGCGAAATCATCCATTTCATTATTCATAACAATTCCAGTTCCAGGAGTTACCATAGCAGAACCAAACCAACCATTAATGGTTTGGGTACTAGTTACGATATTTCCCTCACCATCCATAATAGTAAAGTGAGTTGTATCGTCTGACTCATAAGGAAGCTTATGGAATGGGATTGGAAAATCTTTTGAAGTAAGTGCTTTATTCATTGAAATTTTTGATCGTAGGGCCTTGGCATAATTTTTATCGATTAACTTCTCTACCGGCACTTCAGCAAAGTCAGCATCCCCCATATAGGCCGCGCGATCAGCGAAAGCGATTTGCATTGCTGAACTTGTTAAGTGAACGGCCTTTGCAGACTGGGCCCCCATTGATTTAAGATCATAACCTTCGAGAATATTTAAAATTTCAATAATATGGGTTCCCCCTGAACTTGGTGGTGGCATAGAGACTACTTTATAACCTTTATAAGTTCCTTCAACTGGATTTCTATTTTTAACTTTATAGTTCTTTAGATCCTTGTGGCGAATTAATCCCCCCATTTTCTTTTGGTACTGAACAATTCTATTGGCAACAGTTCCCTTATAAAAACCGTCATGTCCATGAGCAGCAATAAGCTTTAATGTTTTAGCTAAATCTTTTTGGTATAGAATCTCTCCAGCTTTATACGGTTTACAGCCTTTTTTCAAAAAGATTTTTCTAGCAGCTTTATACTTACAAAGCCTTTTAGCTTCTTCTTTCATAGCAACTGTTAATGCTGGATAAACCTTCATTCCTTTATTCGCTAAATTTATGGCCGGTAACATAACAGTAGCAAGAGGAAGCTTTCCGTATTTTGAATGTACTGCTATAGCACCTGCAACTAACCCTGGTGTTCCCACAGCTAGCGAACCTGTTAAGGATCTATCTCTAACTTGTTTGCCTTTTTTATCTAGGAATATTTTTGAGTGGGCCATTCTAGGGGCCATCTCACGAAAGTCTAATGCTTCAATATTTTTACTATCAGCATGATGCATAACCATAAATCCGCCACCACCAATACCTGTTGAATGAGGACGCTCAACAGAAATAGCAAAACTAGCAGCAACAGCAGCATCAAAAATATTTCCGCCTTTATCAAAAACAAACTTAGCCGCTTCTGTAGTGGCAGATCCTTGGGTAGAAATCATGTATTTTTTTCCAAACGCTTCGTACTCACTTCTTTTATGACCTTCAATAACTGGTGCATACCTGAATTCTTTGTATTTAGCAGTACAAGCAACAATACCCAACAATATCAGTATACTTAAAATCTTCATATAATTCCTTTCAAATTGATTTAAGTAATTTTAATGAATTCAAAAGGGAGTTGGCCATAAGTATTATAAGCAACATGACAAATATTGCTTCATATTACTCTATGTTTAATTGCGTTAAAATATTAAAAAAGCAAAGGACATTTAAGAATGAAATGTAGTTATTCACTCAGGTTTGTAGCAGTTATTAGCACCACGTTAATTTTAAGCTCATGTGCCCACTATTCTCCTAATGTTACACGTCTGTCAAAAAGACATAGCTCAACACCATCTCAACAGATAAATAATTATAAACATGAATCTCAAAGACGTGACCTAGATAGCGTCATTAGTGGAAGAGATAACAATCGCCCACAATTTTTAAAGAAAGTACAAAATAAAAAAGTAGATATGTGGGTAAAATATTTTTCAGGTCGCGGAAAAGATAGATTTGAAAGATATTTAAAAAATGGTGAAAAATACAGACCTCTAATTGAAAATACATTTGATGATTATGGACTTCCTAAAGAATTATATTTTGTTGGTCTTATAGAAAGTGGTTACTATTTAAAAGCAAAAAGTACAGCAAATGCTGTAGGCCCTTGGCAGTTTATAAAAGCAACAGGAAAAAGATATGGGCTAAATATTAGACGCGGCCTTGATGAAAGACAGAGTATTGTAAAAGCGACTAAAGCAGCGGCTTTATTCTTCCAGGATTTATATAATATTTTTGGTTCATGGGAACTTGCTTTAAGTGCCTATAATGCTGGAGAATACGGAATCATCAGAAGAATCAGAAAAGCCAATACTCGTGATTATTATGAGTTATCTGCCCAAAAGAAAATACCTAAAGAAACACGTCATTATGTTCCTAAAGTTATTGCTGCAATGAAGGTATTCAATAATGCAAAACACTTTGGAATTAAAGTTCCTAGATACAATAATAATGTTTATGCAAATTTAGAGGAAGTTAAACTTTATAGATCAACATCTTTAAAAAATCTAAGTAAAAAAACAAAGATTCCCCTTGGTACGCTGAAACAATTGAACCCCGATATTAAATGGGCACATACTCCCCGCCTAAGAAATGGTTTCACAATTGTATTACCCAAAAATAAGGCTCAAATAAAAAGTTTAGCTAAGCTTAAAAAAGAATACCCTTTAATTAAGTCCAAAAGAAAGAGCAAAAGGAAAATTGCTAGTATTAAATCAAAAAGAAAAGCAATTAACCGTTACAAAGTTCGTCGTGGAGACAACTTGTATTCAATAGCTAGAAAAAATCACACTAATATTTCTAAGATCTTAAGACTTAATAAACTTAAGCAGAGAATTATTTATATTGGTCAAATATTAAAATTGCCAAGAATTGACGCAGATATGTATACAGTTAAACGAGGAGATTACCTTTTAAAAATAGCTAAGAAACATAAAATAAGTGTTGGTAAGCTGAAAAAGTTAAATGGATTAAAAAGAACATCTAAGATTTTTCCAGGTCAAAGGCTAATCGTTTCTCTAAACTAGAAAGCGCCGTGTAATTTAAAATCCTTTGATCTTAAAACTAATGCCTCTATAATAGTTTATAGTTATAGAGGTTATAAATGTCGAGAAAAACACTATTAATTATTGAGCCTGATGAAGAATTGAGACAAGTTCTTGCAAGAGAGTTGTCAGATCTAACGCAAATGCTAGTTATACAAGCACAAGATGGGACTATGGCCTACCAGAAAGCAAGAAACTAAGCCTTTGATCTAATCATGACTGAATTTAATATACCAAAGCTTAGGGGCGGCCAATTAATCACAGCTATTCGTGAAACAAATCACAACCCTCACACACCTTTTATTGTATATACTGAAGACCTTGAACTCGCTAAGCTAGATACACGTGGTGTTGTCAATCTTGAATATATTAAGAAGCCAGCTAAGTATGAATTTCTATCAGAAAAAGTACAAGAATTAACAAAACGTGATCCAAATAAAAAACGCTTTAAAATAGATGTAGACTTTATCAATCCTTTTATAGAGTCTTCAGTAAATACCTTGAATGGAATGTGTGGAGTTAATAAT
>CAXGOD010000334.1:0-3578 GCA_964011245.1 uncultured Bacteriovoracaceae bacterium
CCCAAAAATTTCTTCACAAAGTAATTTCAGTTGTGCTTGCTCATTGTCATCAATGTGTACTATGATTACACCATCTTCTCTTAAGAACTCTCTTGCAATCTCTAGTCTGTTTTTCATGAAAGTGAGCCATGTGGAGTGGTTGAATCTGTCATTGTAACCAAAGCTGTCATTGCCAGTATTATATGGGGGATCGATGTAGATAAGCTTTACCTTTCCAGCAAACTGTTCTTTTAAACTATGCAGTGCTAAAAGGTTGTTTCCTTTAATAAGTAGGTTTTCCTTTATAGTGCCGTCTTCATCTCGTTTGATTTCTTTAACCTTCTCTTCACCTTTAGCTGTATATCTTGTAAAGTTTTTAAGAGCTTTTTTATCTAGGAGTCGATCTATCTCTTTATCTGCAATGATGTTGTTATAAAAGATTTCCTCTCGTGTTCTTTTTGCTTGAGAAAATGTTACTTCTGTTTTCTCTGTAGAGATGACATTTCCTGATTTATCCATCTTCCCAGGAGTTGTCTCTACTTTTTTTTCTATGAAAGTGTCCATATCTTCTTCAGAACTCATACCACCTTCTAAAACACAGTCTTTATATGGCCAATCTAAAACATAATCTGTTGAGTCGCTAAGATGTTCTCCTTGTGATGAGAGTCCTATCTTGTTTGTATACTGTGTGAAAGAGTTATTGACTTGGTTCTCTTCTAGATAAAATCTAAACTCGTTGTATTTAAAGACGTGACTGTCTCCAACTTGTATGAAAAACTTCTTTTTAGAATCTTTATTACTAAATAAGGTTTCGAGTAAATCTTTATCATATGTCCGAGCTAACTCAAAGAGTTGTGGATAATCTAAAATCTCCTCATCCCAGATTCTTGCATCTTCTTTTAAAATTTTTTCAAGGTTCATCATCTTATATTACTTTCTGTGTGTGACATTTTCATTTATTCTTCTTCAAACAATTTTAAAACTCTTTCAAACTCTGAATTATTAATTCTTTTAAATGGAATGCTTTCATGATCTTCAATGACTTCATCAGCGACCATATCAGCTTGGTCTATAAATTTTTCAAGCAATAAATTTCCATATAATTTATCAGTTTCATTTTTTAGTCTTGAAAAAAACGATGCAAGCTTAGAAAATTTAAATAATAACTCTTCAACATTATGTAGCTCTAACGACTCCAAACTTTCTATAATTTCCTGTATGTAGTCATCTACAAAAATAGTTGAAGCTCCTTCATCATGAAATGATTCACTAACATCTTCAAGGTATTGTTTAGGGAGGTCGTGAATATCGAAACTATTCACTTGAGACATCCTCTTCGAAAATAAACTTATGATCACCATATTTATTGATAAGCGTATGGTGATGCACACCCAAACAGCTATATTCCTGAGATTGAATGTAGCCAAGTAAAGTTTTGTTTTTGATTACGTGAGAAGCTTTATACCCTAATTGGTTTACATAAATCTTTAATATAATCACAATTAACCAAGAAAGTTCTTCTTTTGTTTCTTTATGAAAAAAAGATACTCCCGAGTCTTCAAATAGAACATTTTCATCATTGAAGTGGGGGGTACTTACCAAGTCTTCATACATTTTTTCTATATGCTTAATAAAATTATCTGAATTTTGGCTAAGAACGAGTTCTTTTCTCTCTATTATTTTATTAAACTCTTTTTGAATACTCATAATTCCCCCCTATTGTTATTGACATTTACACATTCCATTCATATTGACTAAAGCTCCACAAGAGTTACATGATTGTTGAGAGTTAATATATGCATATGTTTTTTGTAAACTTTTTGCAGCTCTTAAATCTCTTTTTCGTTTAAGTTCCTCTTCTTTTAGAACCAATAGCTTGCGCTTCTTCTTATTCTGAGCGGCTGTTAATTTCCTTTTTTTTGATTCACTAAGCAAAAAAGACACAAAATCTTCTGGATCAGTAAAAGTGTTACCATCTTTATCATTAAGTATCTCTTCGAGTAATTTTTTTGTTGCAAATTTTTCTAAGGGGTACTGTTTTATTAGGCTAACTAATTTACCTTTCGAAAATGTTGAGTTTTTTATAAGTATGTCTAATAACTCAAATGTATCCATAAATTATCCTCCCAATACTTCTCTTTGAAATATTTTCAATAGTACCGATCTTCCTTGTCCTGAACTATATTGTCCTGCTCCTCCAGTTTTCCCGACTCTCCAGAATTCTTCACCAACTACTACATTGTCTTCACCAGATTGATCAGTATCTTCGTATTTTGCTAAAGGTTCCAGATATTTTTTCCACACATTTGAATCAAACGGGTCTTTTATAGACTTTTTATCAAATGTCATACCATTACTTGCTAAAATATCTGAGTATATATCTGGAATTAAACCATGGATGGTATTTACACCGATACCTTTTTGTAGTGTATACTTTTCTGGTTTTTTAAAGCATCCAGGCAGCACTTTCCCCATACCATCCCAAACTGCAATAATTAGTTTTAGTTTTTCTTCATAAGAAAGTTTTTTTAGATTTGAATCATTTAAAACATTCTTTAAAGACGACACTATTCCAGAGTTTGGAATTAATCCACTATTAGAATTTGGAAATTTAATTTTATCTTTCCAAAGTTTGTTTTTATCAAGTTCCCAGGTTAAGTCAACTAATTCTGAAATTAAGTCATCGCCAGATCCAATATATGCTTCTAACTCAAGCCTATTACCAGTTGGGATAGATTTGGCATTTGAATTAACAACATAAAACTGATTTATTTCTTCTTGAAGTTTGGCATTCCACAGTAAGGAAACAAATAGTTTTATCTCACCAAATTGTTTTTGATCAACACCATAAAAATCGTTATTATTATACACTTCCACAAAACTTGCTATTCTATGCTGACCATCAATTATCATAATTGGTGAAGTCAGGTTTATAACTGCTAATCCGGTAGGGTCGAACTTTATTACTTTTTCAAGAGGATTTCTTACGTTACCTAAAATAGCAGTAGGGATTGTTACTTTGTTCTCAGCAAGCATCTTTGCAAGTTTCTTAACTCTTGCTTGGTTAGCTTTTCTTTGATAGCCACCTTTTTTTCCAGCACGACCTTTTGCATGGTCAAAAACATCAACAGCATAATTTTCTACTAAATCTTTTACCTTAATAACGGTTGTCACCATTTGTGTTCCTACGTCTGTAGTTTGGCCCTCTAGTACATTAAGTTTCATATTATTTCCTTTTCTTGAGAATAAATCCTCATAACAACTTATATTAATAAATATACTCATAGATTAATAATCTGTCAAATAATATCAAGGTTTTTTTGTCGTACTCTCAAGTTACAATAAAAATGTAATGGTAAAGATAGAAAAAAGAACACAACAGGCAATTAAAGAGATTCTTGAGGGAGAAACCTGGAAACACTTAAAAACAAACAACAATCTTGACATGGTTTTATCTATTGCTTCATTAATTGATAAGTATGAACCAGGACCAGATCCTTGCTATGAAGACTGTACAGGTATGTGTGCTGGTTGTTATGATGGCTACACCTTTTCTCTTGACTGGAGAGATAGTTCGAATCTTAGAAGTAAAAAACCAT
>CAXGOD010000335.1:0-3576 GCA_964011245.1 uncultured Bacteriovoracaceae bacterium
GAGGTAGACTTTTTAGGTGGAAATGTTGATGGTGAATATGTTGGAAAGATTTGTTCACAGTTTAAACCAGATATGCTTTTTATTGGATTAAATTATAGCAATGAATCTTCAAACTCTAATTATGACAAAGGGCAATACCTTGAAACTGTTAATCAATATCTAACCATGCAAACTAAGGTTATGATTGGTGCCTATGACGTATGCTTTAATCTTCCAAATTTTGACCATGAGTGTATTTTAGAATTTAAAGATATCTATACCAAGCTAGCAGGTTAAGTTCCGCTATACTTAAGAACGATATGAAGATTACGGGAACCTGTCCCCCTAATCTTCTTAGAGTATGATCCATAGTAAGATTGGTTCTCTATTATAACTTCTTTAAAAAGTCCTTTATAGGGGCCGAAGAAAACATCTACAAAATAATCATAGTATTTCTTAGTATACTCTTGAGCTTGGTTCTCATCTCTTTCGAATACTTCTTTAAGAAGATTATTTTTTTTCATTGAGGCTGAGTTAAAGTTTAGACCCACTAGTCCTCTACTTTGAACAACTATTGCCGAAATATCATAGTTTAAAGTTATCTTTGCTTCAGTAGTTGAGCGCATATAACTCATTAATACTCGTCTAGTATTATTCCACATACAATAATTATGATTTCCACCTGTGTAAGTAATCACAACATCATTATTTGCACTGAAGTCATATCTATTATGTCCAGCAGGAGATACTTTTAAATCAACTGAAGTTGGTATAGTAATAGATTCGGGAAAATAGTTTTTTACTAAGTTTTTTTCTTTCAACTCTAGAAAATCACTAAGATCAACAAGGTTCCCTTTAAAATTCCCTTCTTCTAGTAATACATAAGACTTGTATGAAGAGTTTGCGTAATATGCTTCCGTCTTAGAAATAGTAAGTCTCTTATGATCGTACTTATCATGAGGATGAACATTGATATGAAGTTCATTATCAAGATCAGTGATAGGAAGCTTCTTTTCCATAGCAAAGTTCACCCTACATGAAATTTTATAAAGCTCATTTTGAAAGGCAAAGCTTTTATAACGACGATCTATTTTTTTTATTGGGATATAAAATGCATTTTTACCATTTGAATATATTAGAGCTGAGCTTCTTTTTATCTCACCTTTGATATTTAATCCATTTTCAAACTTGAAACTATAGTTACCTTCTCTTCTTTCAGAAGGAGTTACTTTAAACTCAAGACCTATTTCTTTTCCATTAGACTGAACTGAAAAGTTTCTTTTTAACTCTCCGTACTTTCTTTGAGTTGGCCCTTGAGCTTGTATAAATCTAAACTTACTTGGTCCGAAATAATAACAAGAAAGCTCATAATTTTTATCGTTATCGATATAAGCCTGCTCAATTCTCTCTTTTTGAGTTTGAGCAAAAGAAGCAGTTGTTACAAGGGTCATCAGGGCAATAGTTAGTTTTTTCATGCTTGTGATGTAGCATACTTAGGATATATTTCATTCAATTTAATGCAATGTGTAAATTCTTTATACAGGTATGTAACCTTTATCTAATGACCTACTATTAGATGGGTTTTGGGATTAGAATTAATCTATGAAAAAGATACTAATACCCCTATTTATTATGGCGTTTTCTCTTACGGCTTTTGCTAGCTCTAAGGAAATCATAGACTTATCCTTCAATGTTCAAAAAGCGAACTCTAAAGAACAAACTTTAAGAATAAAACTTCCATTAGGTGAAGAAGGATCTATTTCAGGAACAAGTGGAACAGAAATGAACAAGCTAACTGTTAAAGCTATTAAATGGAAAGATGGACTATATAAAATCAATGTTAAATTAAGCGATAACCAAGAGCTACTAACTAACTCTGAAATCATAGTAAAAAAAGACCAAGAAGCAATCTTGCAAAATTTTGATGCTGAAGGAAATAGTGATTATAAAGTTATTATAAAGGCAAAAAGGTAATTCATGAAAAAGCTTCCACTATTTTTATTCCTAGCTGTTCTAAATAGTTGTGGTGATGGTAACAAAAATGATGATAAAAAAGTTTCTAAGGTTAACCCTGAGGATTTAGTTAATACAAGATATATCAAAGCCAATGAAATCGCTTGTAACTATACTAATGGTGAAGAGGATTTTGATGCTAACAATTTAAATGGAGAGATAATCTCAGGCTTTCTTCAAACAGAGTTTGATATCATTTTTCCTAAAAATATTTCTTTTAAAATCATCAAAGAGCTTAAAGAAAGCTCTGCTCGAGGAGAGAAAGTTACATCTAACAACTTTTGGAGCCTTTTAAGTCAAAATGGCCAAAGCTCATTAAATGATTACTTAATTAAAAACTATGGAACTTTAAAAGATAAAGAATTTAACACTAAGAGGAGATTAACAGCTTATGCCTTCACCATCTTTACTGAAATTGAAAATTATCAACAAGCAATTACTATTAAAGCAACAAGTAGTAAACTCTTTAAAGAATTTACTGTTGCATTTAGTTATGACATCAGAGAACGAATCAAACTAGACCATTGTTTAGATCGCGCTATTAAAAATGTTGAAGTACCGATTAATCAATTGCTGCCTTCTAAAATTGTTACGAATGTGATTTGTGAAGATTTTTATGGAGAAAACACTGTTAGTTTTCAAATCCATAAAGATAATAAAATGTACTTAACAGTTGATACTGATATCCTACTGGATAAAGTAGAGATGAATGTTGAGGATGTTAAGATAAGCAACTTAAAGCGGTACAAACGTTTAAACTATAATGATAATGAGCATGAAATTGATGTTCGTATCTATAAGAAAAAAACAAGTAATGCATATTATGATGTTCAATCAAGAAGCTTCATCTACGATACGATTAAATATCTAAATATTGAGTTCAAACGCAAAGGTCATCAAAATATCGAATTAACGAGGTTAGATTGTCGTGCCATTAAACCTTTTGTAATCTAAAGAAAACTCAACATCCTACGGAGCGGCTCAGCTGCTCCCCATAATAATTGATCCCCAACACTGAAAGCATTTATATATTGATCTCCAAGAGTCATTTTACGTACTCGCCCAACAGGAATATGTAATTCTCCACTTACAGCTGCTGGAGTTAGATCATGCATACTAGCTTCTTTATTATTCGGAACAAACTTTGCCCAATCATTATGAGTACCAATTAACTCTTCAATAGTTTTAATGTCTGCTGATTTATTTAGCTTGATGGTAAATGCCTGAGAGTGAGAACGAAGTGCCCCTACTCTGACACATGTACCATCAATTGGAATAGTCGTATTAGTATTTAAAATTTTATTTGCCTCAACTTGTGCCTTCCACTCTTCACGGGACTGTCCACTTTCAACTTCAGTGTCAATCCATGGAAGTAGATTTAAGTTTAGAGGTGCTCCAAAATTTTCTTTTGGATAGTTTGAATCTGTTGCTAGTGCAGATAGACTTTTCTCTATTTCTAAAGCAGATGTAGCAGGATGTTGTGTTCTCATAATTGTATAAGCATCGGTTGTATATTTCATTTGATCCATAAGCTCAAACATATTCTTGGCACCAGCACCACTAGCAGCCTGATAAGTCATTGAA
>CAXGOD010000336.1:0-3574 GCA_964011245.1 uncultured Bacteriovoracaceae bacterium
TAGACTTAAGTAATACATTGAGTCGCAATATGACTCTCTTTTTTCACCTTGATCGATATCATCAAAGTATTTCTCTAAGAACATCTTTTCAAATTGTGCATTATGGGCCAATAAAGCATGCCCTTCAAGCTCATGTAGATCTGGTTCAACTTTTCCCCATGTTGGAGCTTTATTCACCATTGACTGTGTAATACCTGTAAGTTTCTGAATAAATTGTGAAAGCTTAACATCTGTCTTAACTAAAGATGAATATTCCTTAACTAATTTGGTCCCATCAAACTGAAGATATCCTAAATCGATAACCGAATCATAGGTAGGATCTATGCCTGTTGTTTCAATATCAATTAATGCCCAACTTCCAAGACTTGTCATATTCAATTTCCACTAATAAATTAAGTTAAATAAAAAAAGGTTTAAGTTATGTCTTCTACTATTATTTTTCAAGCGCAATCAATCCTGATAGTCGCTCTTATGATCTACGGAGTCTACCATAGAAAAACACGTTTCAAACACGTAAAAATCATGAAAACCGCGATCCTTTGGGACCTCTTACTAGTTGCACAAATTCAAATGAATCGCGATGCTATTCAAAAAGCTAGCAATGCAATGGACAACCCAATGATCCTTAACATCCATGTATCATTAGCAATTAGCACGGTGCTTCTATACATTGTAGTAGGTATAACTGGCACAAAGTTAAAAAATGGCAATGAAGGTATAAGAAATGTTCATAAGGGTGTTGGGATATTAACGTTGACGACGCGTATAGCAACTCTTATAACTAGCAACCTAATCTAAATAAAAGTTGGTGAATATGACTCCTATGGACGAAGTTAAAAATCTTATTGAATCGGAACTTGCAGGATCTCATGTTGAAGTTGGTGATATGACCGGAACGATGGATCATCTTGAAATTCTTGTTGTAAGTGATGAGTTCAAAGGGAAGATGAGACTGGCTCAGCATCAAATTGTAATGGATATTCTTAAAGAAGATCTAAAAGAAAAAATCCATGCAGTAAAAATAAAAACAATGACTAAAAAAAAGTACGAACAAAATAAATAAGGAAACATTATGAGTGAAAGTGAAAACAATCCATTTAAAATCCTAAACGAAGATACTAATGCAATCTCTGAAGTTTCAGCGGATGCAGTTTCTGGTGATACAGTTGAAAGAATCAAAGCTATCATTTCTAGTGATAATATTGTTTTATTCATGAAAGGAAATACTAACTTTCCTCAATGTGGCTTTTCTGCAAACTCAACAGCAATCTTAAAATCACTTGGAAAGAAATTTACTACATTTGATATTTTATCTGACATGGATATTCGCCAAGGTTTAAAAGAATATTCAAACTGGCCTACATTTCCTCAACTATACATCAAGGGCCAACTTGTTGGTGGAAACGATATTATTACTGAAATGTATCAAGAAGGTGAATTGCAAGAAGCTTTAGCTGACTTGTAATTATGCAACTTCCTACCGGACCTATTGGAAAGTTAAATCAGGACAATAAGAATGTTACTATTATAGGAGCTGGTGTCTCTGGCTTACTTATGGGCTATTACCTCCAAAAAGCGGGGTTACAAGTCTCCATCCTAGAGAAGAACCCTGAGGTTGGTGGGAAGATAAATACTATTAATACATCTTACGGACCAGCTGAGACAGCTGCAAATGCCATTTTCACAAACGATGATGTCCTAGAACTAGTCAATGAACTAGGCCTTACCTATAGCTGTGCGCCTCATACATTAAAAAAATATGTTTGGAGAAATGGAAAAGGTAAAACTCCTCCGTTTACAATTTTGGAGCTTATTAGAATTATTTTTGGAGCTTTTAAGAAAATAGATAAAACGAATCTTTCTAAGAAAACAGTTTATGAGTTCTTCTCTCCTATGATGGGAAAGTTTTTTGCTGGTGAAGTGATGAGTGCGGCCTTAGGTGGAATTTATGCTCAATCTACAAGAGTCATTCATTTTCAGAGCTTATTTAAAACTCCGTTTACTGGTAAACGATACTATCAGTTTTTTTTAGAACTTATGAAAAAGAGAAAAGAAAGATCTAAGAGCAAGGCCCAAAGTATTGGATTTGATGGAGGGATGAAAACTTTTACTTCAGCTCTAAAAGATCACCTGCAAGAATCAATCATATATAATAACGAAGTTCACACTCTTGATGATAATACTATTATTTGCACAGATGCTACTAGTGCTTCAAAGATAATTAAATACAAGTCACCAAAGATCTCTAATTTATTGGCGCAAATAAAATATAACTCTATGTACACTTCTACAGTGTTCACTTCGAAACCAATTCCGATATTAAATGGTGGATTTGGAGTTGTTATACCACCAGGTGAGAATTTTAAAAATCTTGGAATTCTAAATAACTCTGAAATTTTTCCAAAAAGAACAGTTAATAACGAACAATATAGCTATACTTTTATGACTAGAGCAACTGACAATGTTAATGTGATATTAAATGATGAATTAGAACGAATTGCTGGAGCTGGGTTTGCCCAGAATATTGTCTACAGAGAGACAACTCAGTGGAAACAGGCCATTCCTATATATGATATAAATCGCTTTGAATCTGTTATGCAAGTGCGCTCAGAAATGAATAATCTTGAAAGCGGAACAGTTCTATTTGGTAACTATATTGATGGAATTTCAATTAGAGAAATTATAAGCCACGCCAAGACATTCGCAAAGAGTCTATAACGCAACGATAATTGCATATATCCTATTTTTAGTTAAAATTAATTGAACTTATAATAGGATGACAGCATGAGCAAAAAGAATGACTTCCCTTACCTTCACGGCTTTTCTGAGACTGAGCAGAATAGATTAAGACAACAAGCAGAGTTTGCTGAGCATACGATTTATAAAGATATTAACTTCTCTGACTCAAAAGAAATATTAGAGGTTGGAAGTGGTGTTGGAGCCCAATCTGAAATCCTTTTAAGGAGATTTCCAAAATTAAATCTAACAGGAATTGACCTTAATGATAAGCAGCTAGAATCTGCGACAAGTTACTTGAAAACTATTCCTTATGCCAAAGGTAGATATAATTTATCTAAAATGAATGCTGAAAGCATGTCTTTTGAGTCAAATTCATTTGATGGTGCTTTTCTTTGTTGGGTTTTAGAGCACGTTCCTAATCCTACTAACGTCTTAAATGAAGTAAGGCGAGTGCTTAGGCCAGGAAGCACTGTTTACATTACTGAGGTCTTAAACTCATCATTCTTTCTTGATCCTTACTCTCCTAATGTATGGAAGTACTGGATGGCCTTTAATGACTACCAGTATGCAAATGCAGGTGATCCATTTGTCGGAGCAAAGCTAGGTAACTTATTATTAGGGCTTGGCTTTAGAGATATAGAAACAAATGTAAAAACATGGCATTTAGATAATAGAAGTCCTGAGAAGAGAAAAGAAACTATTGATTTTTGGACAGATTTACTTTTAAGTGGTGCTGATCAGTTGGTTAAAGAAAAAGTTGTTACACAAGAACTTGTGGATAATGCTTATAAAGAACTTAAAGCTGTTGCCAATAATCCAGATGCAGTATTTTTCT
>CAXGOD010000337.1:0-3563 GCA_964011245.1 uncultured Bacteriovoracaceae bacterium
TGTAAATTTCTTGTTTCGTCTTTTCATCTCTCTCTCCTCGAAATGTAAACTAATGTACCCATATACATACAAGAGTGATGCCAAAGCGCGCATTTTTTGAAATAAGAACAAAGTATTGTAATAACAGCCTGTTAGAGAGAGATACTGGAAATCTTTAATTTTGATAAGCTGTGTAAATCATGCACAATTATTCACTAGTGATTAATATTTAGACAAAAATGACGATTGAGAGCTCTAACGTTATTTCAGTAACTTATTAAGCTGAGATTTGATTGATTTGATGATTTGAATTTGTTTAATCATGAGCTTTTTCTTTTGCCCATCTTCAATATTTTGCTGCTCATCTTGCGGAAATGCAGATGCAGACATAAGGATAATGGCCATGATTAAGATTTTTTTCACTTTTTCTCGATTATTTAGTTTTTGTATTTAGATGTTTTACAAATCTTTTCTCGAAGTGTCAACTGGTTAAAATCATTGATTTTTCAGCAATTATTAAGATATAGTTTCATTCACAATTCAAGAGGAATAAGAATGCAATCAAAAGAACCTAGCTTATTGATGTCGCTGCTTCCAGTGGTATTTCTAGTTATTTTACTATCTATAAATGTAATTATTTTTAAAGATGATTCATCTTACGGGCCTAATCAATTAGCTCTATTGGCCAGTGCTATGTTTACTGCACTCATTGGTGTGTTCTTTTTAAAACTGCCATATAAAGATTTAGAAAAACGAGCACTTGAAACAGTAGGTGTTTCAATGCAAGCAGTTCTTATCTTATTAATTGTCGGTGCTCTTATTGGTATTTGGATTCTTAATGGTGTTGTCCCAACTATGATCTATTATGGAATTAAGCTTATTAATCCCACTATCTTCCTTCCAGTATCCTTAGTTATTTGTAGTGTTGTCTCCTTAGCGACAGGCAGTTCATGGTCTACTGTCGGGACCGTTGGTATAGCGCTGATTGGGATTGGTAAAACGCTTGGTATTCCTGAAGGAATGGTTGCCGGGGCGATTGTATCAGGTTCGTACTTTGGTGATAAGATGTCTCCACTTTCAGATACAACAAACCTTGCTCCAGCTATGGCCGGGGCAGATCTATTCGCACATATCAAACATATGATTTACACAACAGGTCCAGCAATTATATTAAGCTTTTTAATCTTTGTTGGGATTGGAATTTTTTACTCAGCCGACACTTTAGATTCTGAGCAGATTGAAGCTGTTCTTAGTACAATAGATAAGAATTTTAATATTACTTTATGGTTATTCCTACTACCCCTTATGGTACTAGGGCTGGTGATGAAGAAGGTCCCTGCTGTTCCGGCACTTGTTTTAGGGACAATCTTAGGGGGAGCTTTTGCTATTATCTTTCAAGCTGATTTAATTATGAAGTTTGCTGGTGGAGATCTTAGTTTAAATAATATCTACACAGTACTAACTAAAACAGCTTTCGGTGGCTTTAAGATTGAAAGTGGTAATGCCATGATCGATAAACTATTTAGTCGAGGTGGGATGGGGAGTATGTTAAATACTGTTTGGATGATCCTTATGGCCATGATTTTCGGTGGGATGATGGAAGTAACAGGTATGCTTCACACCATAGCTAATTACGTTCTTACACTTGTTAGAGGAGTAGGTAGTTTAGTTGGTGCAACTATTGGATCTGGAGTCTTTCTAAATCTAACAACAAGTGACCAATACATTGCAATTGTAGTTACAGGAAGAATGTTCAAATCTGCTTATACGAAATTTGGACTAAAACCAAAAAATCTATCAAGGGCAGTTGAAGATGGTGCAACAGTAACTTCTGTACTAGTTCCATGGAATACATGTGGGGCCTATTTTAGTTCTGTTCTTGGTGTAGCTACTTTAACTTATTTGCCATTTGCTTTCTTTAACCTGCTAAGCCCAATCATGTCGATTATTATTGCTTCTTCTGGCAAGACTATGGAGAAAATAGAAGAGTAGTTTATTGATTTTTACGAGGTAAATGAATCTCGATAGGTCTTTGGTCTAAATTATCAAGCAGAACACCTTCTTTGAGGCCTACTTTAGGTAAAAGTATTTCATAGATATTATTATCTATAAGGATTTGCTCTATCATGGCCATAGCAGGGACGATGACATCAGCTCTATCAGCTCTCAAATTAAAACGTTCAGCTCTTTTATATACAGGAAGATGAACAACCTCAGAGTACATTGCATTAAGCTCAACCAAGGTTACTCTGTTTGTAGGTTTCTTAAAAATTTGAAGACGAAGTTTCCCCATTCGGCGAAGATTTCCACCTGTTCCAATACAAAGATTAATCTCTTGGCCTTTAAGAAACTTATTTAAATGGGTTCTGACTTTTTTTGAGAAGTCTTCAACATCTTTTTCGATATTATTTGAATGTATACTTTTAAGTAGTCGAACAGTTCCAAATTGGTAACTTTTAGAAAAAAGAATTTTATTATTCTTAGTTAGCGTAATCTCAGTACTTCCTCCGCCAATATCTACTAGGAGAGCAATTTTGCCCTTAAGAGATATAGTGCTTTCAACAGCTGTCTTAATTAAATCAGCTTCTTTTTTTCCATTAATAACTTTTATTGAGATTCCTGTTTGTTTTCTTATAAGCTCAATAACTTGTTTTGAATTATTAGCATCTCGAAGTGCACTGGTAGCGACGGCATGAACTTCTGTCACTTTGTGCTTGGATAATTTAACAAAAAGCTCACTAAACGCTTGCTCAGTAACTTGGATTTTATTTTTCGTTAGGCGACCTTTACTAAATACGTCTTCACCAAGCCGAATAGGAAATCGATAGTTTTTAAATACTCTTAAGTGACCATCATCTGATAGGGTTGCGAAAGCTGCTCTCATGGCATTAGATCCAATATCAATTGCAGCAATTTTTTTAAGAGTTTTAGGCATGAGTTATGATAATAACTTTTTCATGAAAAAAAAAGCTCCGAATGTCGGAGCTTTAACTTATGTTAGATTATTACTTTGTAGGTATATACTGAGTTAATGTCGTCATTCTAGTTACATTCTCTCCAGGTACTTCGATAGACCCTCTATCGTTACCAATACAGTTTGATCCATCCATATCACATGTATTAACAACAACACAGCTTTCAGGATCTTTTGTATCACTTGGAATATAGTCTGTTTTCCCACTTACTAAGATTCCTTCTAGCATTCCAGTTCTTGAATCAAATACTGCTGAACCTGAGTTACCTTGGAAAGTATCTAGAGATGTTGTGAACTGGTATGGATTTGAGTTAGCTAAAACTGTTCCACCATCAGATACTTTTAGAGGCATCATTGTAGGGTGACCGATAACAACAAGCTCAGAGTTCTTGTTAACTTTTCCTTGAGTTCTAAATTTTAAAGGCTTTCTATTAATTACTTTTCTATCAAGTTGGATAACAGCAAAGTCTTCATTATTGTTTAAAACTGCTTTAATGACTTTTTTACATTTATATACATTATCTTTAGAGATTGAATCTAGATTAATTTGATCATCTGACTCCATCTTAAGGTCAAATACCCATGAGTGAGTTTGGCAACTTCCTTCTGC
>CAXGOD010000338.1:0-3556 GCA_964011245.1 uncultured Bacteriovoracaceae bacterium
TGCTGCTGCCAACAATCTAAAGCCTCTTGCCTACTTCACTTTTTCTCAGTCGGCTGCCGTAAACTATATTGATGATGAAGGTCTTTTAATGGCACCTGCTTATGCTGTACCAAAACTTTTAAAGCAAGCAGGTATGACATTACAGGATTTTGACTTTTATGAAATCCATGAAGCTTTTGCAGCTCAAGTGCTTTGTACTCTAGAAGCTTGGAAGTCCGAAGAGTTTTGTAAGAACAAACTTGGTCTTGATGGAACTTTAGGTGAAATTGATATGAGTAAGCTTAATGTTAATGGAGGTTCTCTTGCTTTAGGTCATCCGTTCGCTGCAACAGGCACAAGAGTTGTTACAGGTCTTGCTAAAATGTTAGGTGAAAAAGGATCTGGAAAAGGTTTAATTTCAATTTGTACTGCAGGTGGAATGGGTGTCACGGCTATAATCGAAAAGAACTAAGGTATTTTTTTATCGATAGCAATTATAGTAAACAGGGCAATAAAACTTAAGTTATAAAGAATAATTCCTACACTTAAGTTTGCCCTATAAAAATATCCCATAACGGAACTTGTCACAAAGCAAAAAGAAACTAAAGAGAACTTAGTCTGAAAGCTCATAACTGCATAATTCTCCCAATCCTTCATTGCTTGCCCAACATAAGGTAATTTCAAGAGTTTTTGGTGCATAGCAGGTGAGCTTTTTTGTAGGAAGTAGCCGGCCATCGCAAAAAAGATAAGTCCTGGCATCACAGGAAGCAATACCCCCAATACTCCTAGTATCGTACAAATTATTCCTAATGTGAGAAAAATGACCATTTTCATATAATGTAATACTATAAGCCTAGATTCAATCAGACTAGAAAAAGACCATGAGACTAAAAGTATTAAGTTATAATATTCATAAAGGCTTCAACTGGAGTAACTCCGAGTTAACGATTAATAATATCAAACAGACGATACAGGCCACTCATGCAGAGCTTGTTTTCCTGCAAGAAGTTGTTGGCGAAAACAAAGTCGAAGAAGAAAAGTATCACCACTGGAAAAATGATCAATATGAATTTTTAGCAGACCAAAGATGGCCTGAGTACGCATATGCAAAAAATGCTGTCTACGACTACCGCCACCACGGTAATGCAGTTTTAAGTAAGTACCCTATTACAAGATATGAACAAATCAATATCTCAACTAACAAGTATGAGCAAAGAGGGGTTTTGTTCTGTGAGCTAGAGCTTCCACATACAAAAGTTCATGCCTACTGTGTTCACCTAAACCTTTTGCACAGAAGTCGCTTAAAACAATATAAAATGATCTCTGATTTAGTAAAAGAAAGAACCCCTGCTGGAACACCTGTCATTATTGCCGGAGACTTCAATGATTGGAATAGAAAAGCCTCCAATACTCTAGAACAAGAAGACGGCTTTCTTGAAGCATATAAATATCTACATGGAGAATACCCAAAAACTTTTCCAGCACAGTATCCACTTCTAAGCCTAGACAGAATGTATGTAAAAGAAATGAATCCTGAAATTGTAAAGGTATTAAACTCTCATCAGTGGAAGAAACTTTCTGATCATGCTGCCCTTTATATGGAGGCGGTGATTCCATGAGAAGCTTCAGCCAAAATAACAGCATCGATTTAATATTTAATGGGCAGCAGTTTATTGATGTGAATATAAATCTTATTAAAAAAGCTATCAATTTTATTATTCTTCAAACTTATATTTTTGAAGAAGATGAGGTAACGACCCCAATACTTGAACTCTTAAAAACAAAGGCGAAAGAGGGCGTAGACATTTATATTCTTCTAGACGGTTTTGGTTCAAGAGACTTTCCAATGACAACTATTATAGAGCTTGAAAGAGTTGGAATTAATTTTAAAATGTTCTCTCCCCTCTTTAGTAGAAACCTTGACCACTTAGGTAGAAGACTGCACTCAAAAGCTCTTATTGTTGATGGTGTGGAGTTATTAACCGGCGGAATTAACTTAAGTGAGAGATTTAATCTTCCAAAAGACTCAACTCCTTGGCTTGATTTCTCTTGTCTTGTTTCTGGAGACGAAGTTCATACTACAATTAAAAGAAATCTTTCTTTATATTCAAAGCACTTCCCAGAGTTTATAAAAAAACACTTAAATAGCCTGACTCATGCTCCTCAAAGTACTCCATGCAAAATCAGAACAAATATCAATGACTGGATGAGGCTAAAAAGTGAAATCTATACCAGTTATATCACGGCCATCAAAGATGCTAAGGAACAAATAATCATTGTCGCCCCATATTTTTTCCCTGGTAAGAAGTTTTTATTTGAGCTTTCTTGCGCGGCTAGCAGAGGAGTTAAGGTCGATTTAATTTTCAGTGCTACAAGTGATCATCCTCTTGAGCGCTGGAGTTCAAAGTATCTTTACTCTTGGTTCTTATCAAAGAAAATAAATATCTATGAATGGGGAGGTTCTATCGTTCATGGGAAGCTTGCACTAATTGACAATAATTGGGTTACCCTTGGTTCTTATAATCATAACTTTATGAGCCGCTTTGGAAACCATGAACTCAATATTGAAGTTGACGACACTAAGTTTGCTCAAGAAGTTCAGTGTGAAGTAAATAAGATTAAAAATAAATCGGTCCTAATAACAAAAGCGAACTGGGAAAATCAAAATAAATTTTATAACAAGCTCTTAGAAACCTTTTCATTTATTTTTGCGAATGTACTAACTATTATTTCAATGGTTCTTGTTATTAGAAGAAAAGATGAGTCTGATTTTAATTTATTAGAATAATTTACTGCATGTAGATTTCATCATCTAAAATTGCCCGTGCAAAAAGAGCGGTATAAACACCAAAGATCGCCACTCCTATTAACATTAAACACATTCCAATGATTTTACCTGCATCGGTAATTGGAGTTATATCCCCATAACCAACAGTAGTCGTTGTAGCAAAACTCCACCAAAAAGCATCAATCAGGGAGTTAATCTTGGGATTTACGTCTTTTTCCACATAATAAATGGTAATTGCGAAAAAACTTACAATTGTATTCCCAAAGAAACTTAAAGTTAAAAAAGGCACACTAACAACTAGCTGCCCTATTAACTTACTGAAATGTATGCTTTTTAGGCCCATTAGTCGTAGATTCATTACCTATATTGTATAAAAAAATTACAAGAAAGAAAGATGTAAGAACATTTTAGTCAACTTTCTGACACCAATTAGGTAACTTTTTTGAACCTAATAAACATACGGAGATGAATTATGATTAAGGGACTAGTAATTTCGATGACTTCAATCCTAATTTCAACATCTGCTTTTGCAGGAGTTAAAAGTATTTGTGGATCTAATGACGATAGAGTTCTGTCATTTGACGCAAAAATTGGAAGATTGTCAGTAGAAGGTAAACATAAAGGTTGTACTGTTACTATGATTAGTGAAACTTGTGGAGTAACTGCAGGACACTGTGAGCCAGTTCTAGAAAGAGCTGAGTTTAATACACCAGAATCAATTAATAATGAGCCACAACCATCTAACTTAAAAGATGTATACAAGATTGATAAATCAACAATTGTTGCTCA
>CAXGOD010000339.1:0-3544 GCA_964011245.1 uncultured Bacteriovoracaceae bacterium
TACTGACTAATACCGATGGCCGTACCAAAATCAGTACCACCTTTAACTAATAACTCTCCACCAACATAAAGAAGACCAAAACCAAAGTTCATTTTTAAGACTAAAATTGCTGTATCACCTTTTGCTTTTGGAGCTCCTGGATCTTCAACAAGTTCAGCATTTTCTCTAAACTCTTTCATTCGTTGCATATCTTTAAAAATGAAAAAGAGATAAACTAATAGTAGTCCTAATAAAGGAGTTGCTGTTAAAAGGCTCAAGCTTCCACGAGTTAAAACAAAAGTAAGGACGATGGCCAAAGATAAATGAACAAATAAATGTTCTCTTAAACTTTTCCCAGTTACTTTTAGTCTGGCAAATATTCCACATACACCTAAGATAAGAAATGTGTTCGCAATATTAGAGCCAATTAAGCTCCCCATGGCTATTCCGGGTTGGCCTCTCATTCCAGCAATATGTCCTACGAAAAACTCAGGCAATGAAGTACCAAAGCCAACTAAAAGCATACCAATAGTAAGCGGTGATAGTCCAAGGCGCTTTCCAACTTTCTCTGCAGCTTCTAAAGTAACTTCTGCGCCGAAGTAGAGAACAACAATTGCGGCTACAATATAGAGAGATGACACTAACATTTAATTCCTTTGCTTATTTAAAGTATAAAGATAATAATATTAGTCATGATAAGCTTTCTCAATGATAAATACAAAAAACTAGGAAAAGCTTCCTTTCTTACTCAAGGAAGTATTTTATGTTTTTTTAGTGACGTTTCTGCCCTTCTCTATTTAATGTGGTTTGGGTTAGATAAGTACTTATCAAAGGACTTTCTAGCACTAAATTATGCTGTGCACGGGATTGATATTAATACTATGCCCGCTGAACAAATTGCTAATCATAAGACGATTTTAATTAATTCAATGGGAACAACATTCACTGCTTTCATAGCTTTTCATGCCATTGTCTATTATATGTTTTTTAAAGATAAAAAGTGGGCAAGAAAGTATGTCTTTGGTTATTCACTTACGACATTTATTCTAAGTATTCTTGAAGGCGGCTTTATGCTTACAAGTTCTCCGGCATGGGGACTTTGCCTAATTTTGATGGCACTAGCTTATCTTTATGTCCACATGGGAATTAGATACTTTAAAAAGCCAGCTAAAAAACGGGTACGATAAACTTTGCGGGATCCTTTTCTCCAAAATCATCAATCTTTTTCGTATTATTTTTCACATGTTGCATCCCCGCTACAGAAAGAATAAATGAATCAAAGGCCTTTGGATTTTTTGATATTAACTCTAGATCTTTATCATATAAAAAGATTTTACACTTCTTTTCAATTTTTTTTGCAACACGAACTCTTGCAAGGGTTGCAATATTTAAATCATTAAGTTCAATGATATTTTTTTTACTTAGAATATTTGCTCTATATAATTCTAATAAAGTTATATTTATATCTGATTCAAAAAGATTTAATCCTTTTGGCAGGTGTCTTAGAAGATAATGAAAACGGTTCATTAGCATTAAAGAAACATTCCCGTAAGAGTCATATGAGACATTAAACATCTTTAAAATTTGATCATAATAGTTTTTCCAAATCCAAAAATCTAGTGGCCTATTCCAATAAGGAACAAATCCTTTCTTTAATTTTCTTTTAAATGATTTGGATAAAATATGATGAGTTGTTTCTTTTTCTAGAACACTTTTATTAAAGTGAACCATATTATCTTCAACTCTTTCCTGTTCGTATCTTTTAGGATTTTCTTTTTCAAGTTTTTTATCAACAACCATAAGGTCTTCAATTTCATCTTGAACCTTTATAACTACTGGATGATAACATTTCTGAGTTCCAGGACAGTCTAAACTACAAGTAGCACATACAGGTTTTGTTAATGGAAAATCAACGACAAGTTGATGCAGCTGATCTTCATTTACCCAACTCGTTATAACTTCATCACGATCAATTGTATCTTCATCTTTTACTTGTTTTAAGGAAGTCAGAAACCATCTATCTTCTTCAGGAAAATACTCAAGAAGGCTAAAGAAAAAATTCTCTTTTCTTCCTCCTCCTAAACTCATACCTGCAATAGATTTTCTATTCTGCTTTTTCATCCATTATATTATAACGGTTTTTCTATGAAGAAATCTAGAACTTTCATACCTTGACGCTCTACAAGCTCGTAAACTTTAGTTTTTTCTTCTTTGGCATGGGTCAGAATAAAACAACCACCACCACCGGCACCGCACATTTTTAGGCCTATTTGGCTTACTTCATGCATAAGTAACACGTATAGCTCTTGAACTTCATAGGGTGTAATTCCAGTTGCAAGAAGCTCACGCTCCTTACCTTCTTCACCAATAAACTTCACTAAAGATGCGTAATCTTTATCTTTTAATGATTGATAAGCCTTAAAACTCACATCTGCAATCTCAGACATGCACTTTCTTATTTTTGGAGTTTTATCAAAAAAGCCTTTATAGACTTCCCAATTATTAATTCCAGACTGGCGAGAAATCCCAGAATAAACAAGTGTAATATGTTCCTCTAAATATTCCTTAAGCTCATCTGAATAAAGCTGTTCAGCCTCTATTTTTCCAGGAATCCCTCGCAGGCATAAAACTCCACCTAAAAGAGCTGGGTAATAATCTTGGTATCCAGGGACACCTTGATTAAGGATTCTTCCTTCAGTTCCTTTTACTTTTAAAACTGCTTCAGTAATATCCATTGATGTGCCTGTGTATTCGCAAAGGGCTTTATAAAGAGTAACTCCCATTGCACTTGACCCACCAAGGCCGGATCCAGCTGGTGCTCCAGAAGACAATTCAATTTCAATATTTGACTTTATTTTAAATAGCTCTAATACCTGACAGATAAAAGTCATCTCTTTAAAATGTTCAGAGTAAAAAAGATTCTCATCTGTAAATTCTGAAGAGTTAAACTTATAAGTTGTGTCATAATCAAGAGACTTGATTTCAACTCCATCAAAGTCTGAATGATTTAAAACAACTTTTGCTTTTAAACTTGTTGCCACGTTAAGAGTTACAACATTTGGTAAAATAACATTGATTGGCTCTAGATCAAGAGTTCCACCTACAAGATCAACCCTAACACTACCTTCAGTTGTTACAGTCTTAGTTGCCTGCATTTAGAACACCAACATAAGGAATTTCTCTATAACGTCCTGCATAGTCTAATCCATATCCGATAACAAACTTATCTTCAATTTCAAATCCTAGATAATCAATTGTAGCAGGATGTTCATTACGGCTTGGTTTAAATAATAATGAAGCTAACTTAATTGTTTTTGGCTGACGAACTTCAAGCATCTTCGTTAATGTTTTAATTGTTAAGCCTGTATCAACAATATCTTCAACAATAAGAACATTCTTTCCAGCTATTGATCCCGAAAGATCCATTTCAAGCTTAACATTACCAGTACTACTCATACCGTCTCCATAAGAAGATAAAGCAATAAATTCTAATTTAACTGGAAGGTTTATTTTTTTGATTAGGTCTGAACAAAACATGAATGCACCTTTAAGTACACAAATGACA
>CAXGOD010000340.1:0-3543 GCA_964011245.1 uncultured Bacteriovoracaceae bacterium
GAGCTCAGGGCCCATGATTCCTTCTGGAAATCCAGGAAAGTTTTCAACATCAGTAGTGGTAGTTAATTGTCCACCAGGCTCATGACCTTCAATTACTAATGGTTTTAAGTCTGCTCTTGAAGCATAAATAGCTGCTGTATGTCCAGCAGGTCCAGATCCAATAATAATAACTTCTCTTGTACTCATTTCGTTTAATCCTTAATTACTCTTCGATACCTAATTTTTTCTTTATATCAGCAGGTCTATCATCTTTTTCAGGATGCATCTCGTAGTAAGCTTTGACACTCATTAGATCATCAGGATTTTCTGCTTTTTCTGTAAGAGTGTATTGATCACCAGTAATAGTGCACTCATATTTATAAATTTTCTTTTCTTTTTTACGTCTTGCCACAGGGCACCTCTTGAGATTTTATAATTTGTTTATTCAATTAGTTATATATAGTTTATTGGGTACAACAAATCAATGATGTAGCACCGTGTTAGTGTTGGAAAAATGCTTTATTTTTAAAAACTTAAATCAATCTAAGGGCTTTTCATTTAAAAATGACTTGGTACAATATTCATAAGCAAAACTTTTTCAAGGATGTGATTTTTTTGCACAAAGTCATAATTTTCGTGATTTTCTTAATTTCTTCTACTGTTCACGGTTCAACTGTGGATTCAATTATTACAATTAATCAAACGTCTTCTAGTCGGAAAACATTATTAGTTGATAAAGGAAGCAATCATAATATCTCTTTTGATGACTATGGTATTCTTCTTAAAAAAATCGATATAAATGGTAAAAGAATTTTTAAACCTGTAGCAAAATTAAAAGCAGTTAAAGTTTTTGGCGAAAGATCTATCTGGGTAACCTTTAAAGTTTTTATGCCAGAGGAAGTTAAATCTGGAGCAAGACTTATGCTTTTTTCCGAGTCAGCTTTACTAGAAGGAAGAACTTCTTTAAAAGTTACTCGGTCAAAAATTATAGGCCATGAAAACTTATTAAATAAACAAGTAGCCGATAGTCTTAAAGAAGGAACAGAAGGGCTAAGTAAAAAAGAAAAAAATTATAGAGTTGAAAGAAAGTTACATGATAGGGAAAAGCACTATGACTCAGACGCTGAACTTATTGACCTTGATGCTTGGAGCGATAAAGTCGCTGATAAAAATTATAGGCCCGTTGCTATTTTAAGAAGCCCTTATGCGAAGAATTTTAGTGATAGAAAACGTGTTGAAACATTTGAGAAAATGGTCGTGGCATTTATTCGTAAGTACGATGATCCAAAGTTCACTCTTGAAGATATGTACTATCTTCAACGTAAAGATCCCTATGCAGATACTTTTGTTAAAAGGACAGCCAAAGGATCATACTTTGATCGTTATATTGAGAACCAGCAAAAGCAAAAGCAAAAAGAGGATAAGATTTATAGAGATCTTAAGTCTAAAGGTGAAGTTTGGTCAGATGATTACTCTGATGAGGAACTAAGCGAGTTAGTCTACAATGTAGGCGCAATTCAAGAAAGAGAAAGAAGGGCCCAAATAGCTGCTCATAAGTTTGATCATCAGTTTTATGGACACTTTGGTTTAAACCTCGTTAATAATGAAAATCTAACAGATAGTAAGAACACAGAACAAAGTAAATATGATATCGAATTTGGATGGGAATATTATTTTTTAAAACATGTTAAACTATTGAGTCGTTTTTCATTAGAGTTTCATGGACGTCGCTCAGTAGATGCTTTTTCAATAGGTGGTGGGTATAATGTTAAAACAACTGAATATAGTTTAGCTGGGCAAATTAATTGGTATCCATTTATTAAACCTAACATATTAGAAAGAAATATTGTCTACGTTGGAATTCTTTTTAGAACAGGCCTTGCAAGGATCAAGCTTTCAGATACACAGGAAGAAGGTAATTATCAAGTTCAAACCCTTCCTGGTTTCAGAGGTGGGGTTAAATATAGCTTTTCAAATTCATTTGGAGTAAGGCTACAAGCCGGTTATGAAAATATAGCTGTTTCACGTATTATTAGAACTTATGATGGTGGATTATTGCCAGATAGAGCTAATTATACAGAAGGTAAATTAAGTATAGGTATAAGTAAATTTTATTAAAATATTTGTGAGTTAAAAAATGTTAAAAAATCTATTTTTGTTTTTGTTATTGTCTGTTTCAACTTCTGTATGGTCTTTAGAGATTGATGAGAAACTTACTATGAGAATTGTAAAGGCATCACAGTCAAGAAAGACGATCTTGATTAATAGGGGTGTTGAGGATGGTCTGGTAAAAGGTGATCATGCAAAATTTTTCTTAACGGTTGGGGTTGTTGCACGAGGGGTAGTAGTTAAACTCGCACCAACAAGGTCTGTGTGGTCTATTTATAGATTAGTTAACGCTGATTATTTAAAAGATGGGCAAGTAATGAAATTAAAAATTACAGCACCTGTAAAAATAACTAAGGATGATTCAAGATCATTAGTTGTAGATGATACTCCAAAGAATGTTTTAAGCTCAGACCCAAGAGACTTAGGTATTCCTCTTGCCGATGGTGCTAATGACCTTGATGAAGAAGATGCTGAGATGATGGGAGAAACTGGTGGCGCTGGTGGTGCTGTAAGTTCAACCATTTTAGAGTCTTCATCATTAAGAGAAAGAGTCAAAGAAGTTTTTGGGACTGTATTTTATTCAGGTTTGGGGGCAAAGGCCACACCAGATAATGCTTCAGGAGACTATATAGGTGAAGCCTCAAGTTTTATTTTAAACTTAGGTGGAGAGTTTTATAGTAAAAATGAGAAAAAGTGGCAGTCACGATTTTCACTGGTTATTCTTTACTCTATCGCCAATACATCAGTTATGGCCCACTCTGGAGCAAATGTTATAGAAAAAAGTAGTGAGTACGGTGGTGGTTTTCACTGGTATCCATTCACAAGACCTTCAAAAACTTTTAAGATTATTCCTTATGCAAAATTCTTGATGATGCTAGGGAGTGTTAATACAACATATAATCCAGGTGTTGAGGGAGGAAATTCTGAAAGTAGTGGGGGATCAAGTGCTTCATATGCTTTTGGTGGTGGGGCTAAGTATTATCTTCATAACGGCTTTGGTGCAAGGGCAGATTTTGAATATTACAGTCGTGGGGACTCTTTCGCTACAGATGATCAAGGAGTTAACTGGATAACAGCTAAATCAGGTCCACGTGTTACTTTAGGATTTTCATACAGGTGGTAAGTCTTTTCCCGCTTCTTGAATCATTTTAGCTAGGCTTTGCTCATCTTCAGCTTGTGAAAGTGAGTAAAGCGAAAGTCTACGTTTTATTAAGTCTTCTTTTGTTCTAACAAGTTCTTCGGAAATAATATTATTTAAAAGATCTTTGTCTATCTTTTGAGAGTGAATATCATGCACTAAGCTTTTATGTTCTAATGGAGTTAAACTTAAATGTTTATTGTATTTCTGCTTATTCTTTTTAAAAACAAGTTTGCATAAGTCTTGGGCCATAACTCTAAAGGTGGTGTATTTTCCAATGGGTTTTTTATGCGATATCTTCTTTCATCATCTGTATT
>CAXGOD010000341.1:0-3539 GCA_964011245.1 uncultured Bacteriovoracaceae bacterium
CTAAAGTGTCTTTGACTAGGTTCACCAAGCTTTGCTAGAACATTACTCACTAAAGATGATGAAAGTTGCTGATGACCATTTGATATATATTCATAAATTTTGTCTATAACTTCTTTACCAGGAAAACTCCAAAACCTTTCGATTGAGTATAATTCTGCATGAGTAGTTTTTGCGGAGTTAAAGTCTCCAGCTGTTATGTTCTCTAAGATCTGATTCCAAACGATAAATCTTTTTTCATTAATATCAAACATGATCTTTCCTATTTTTTCTTATTGTATAAAGATAAGTAATAATTTGCGGCCACATTCTCTGGATCTAAAATTAATACATTTTTATATGTAGAAAGAGCTAGTGCATAGTACTTTTGATATGCATATAACTGTGCATTTTCAACCATGAAACTAACGTCTTCTGGAATGAGTGACAGCATTTTTAAAACTATTTTTTGAGCAGCTTCATATTTTTTTTGCAACTTTAATACGTAAGCCAGTTTTAAATTACCGTAATAGTTATAGTAATCAGTCTTTATTATTTTAAAGCCAATTGTTTCGGCTTTACTATAGTTTTGTTTGGCGATTGCGACACTCATGAGACCTAGTTTCGGCGAAATAGTATTTGGCATTGCTTTTTGTGCTTTCTCATAATGAACTTCTGCATTTGCGAAATGCTTGTGTCTTAGAAATAAAAAACCTAATCTTAGATTTATTGTATAAGTATCCGGATAGTGCATTAATACGAGTTTCAATGCTTTTATTGCATCCATTGTATTTTGAGATCTCTCATATTTATATGACTTTGCATAAGCTTTTTGAATATCTTCATTACTCATTTTTGCAAATGCAAAAGAAGACATGATCATATATGTAAAAATCATGAATAATATTTTCACGTACTTTACTCCCTCTTAAACTGTTCTTAAATGAACAGAACCTACTTTTATTTCTTTAAACTTCACATAAGGATCAAGAACAATCTGAGTTTCAACAAAGTCATTGTTTGAATACCCACTTATTTTTCCACTTATTGTGATATCAGAATCATATTTATATTTAGCGTTTTTTTCTGTTGAGTAATTAAACATTGCGTTAAGACCAAGGATGGCCCTTTGTTTAAAGTCACCTAAGAATTTTCTTGGAATAACATCGCTCCAAGTTTTCCCTTCTACAAACGATAAAGGTAAGCTTGGCATAGATTGATAGAGTAACTTTAAGTATTTATCATCCCCTTCAAGGTGATAAAAATAAAATGAAGAATATGACTTTCCAAAGTATAGTCGTCCATTATTTCGTTCAAGATAAAATGTTGAGTCTAAACCCATCTTCACTTTAAATTCTATGTTCTCTATAAAATTATCATTATCATAAACTTTAAATTTTAATATCTCGTCTAAAACAAAGTTTGTTACTTGGAAATAAAAATCATTTAAATAATATGGTTTAATTGACTCTCCATTATCAGGTAAGTGATGATGAAAAACTTCCTTATTTGATTCTATCCCTGTGAATGAAAATGGAAAAGTTACCGAATTAAGATAAGTCGAGCTTTGATACTGCATGTGGATATGAGGCTGTGGAGAATACCCTGAATTTCCACATAAACCTATTGGTTGAAATGCTTCTACCCAATCTCCAGCTTTAACTAACAAGCTCCCCTGTGCTAAATGGCATACCCCAACATAGTAACCTCTTGAGTCACTTATAACGACGTAATTTCCCCAATTATTAATTGTATCTACAACTCCGATAGGATTATCAACAAAGTAATCTATTGCATATGCTACGTAGCCTCTACATGGAGCAGTTACTTCTTTGCGATAACAATAGTAATCCTCTAAAGACTTACCTTCGTTTTCATATGTTAGACCTTTACTATTTCTCTTTACAAAATCATACGCATACTTCCAAATCCCTTGATGTGTCCACTCTCCATCGAAGCCTTGGTATACACTCCACTCATCTCTAAATGGAAGGTACATTGGAGTGGCCTGAGAGTATCTAAACTGTTGTGTATAATAATACTCAGCAGTCTCTTCTGGTGTATTTTTGAATACCTGTACTTTAAATTTATACTGCAACAAGCTTAGTACATAGTTAAACCCAAGAGTTATCAATAAGAATGGTAATGTAAATACAGGTATTCCATATTCGGCCCAAAAGATATCGATTGATTTAATCAGAACAGTACTCATTGCCACACCTGTAAATGCAAAAGCATAACTTTTAATTGAAGGAATATTAAAGATACCTCCAATGGCCATGGCGATTAGTGGATAGTTAAATGCATTCAGATCGTAGAAAACATTTACACTTGAGCCTACAAAAGCTCCTTGCAGTAATACACCAAAGTAGTAGCCAGTTACGGCCAAAGTAAATAGAACTCTTGATTGAAAAACTAATAATAATAGAATAAGTAGCCCTATTATTGGGTCAGGCATAAATACAATTGCACCTAATGACCTTAGTAAACCATTTATCCAAATTGGAAATGTATTACTTAATAACTCTATATGCCCTGCTGAATATAAGTCATTTACATATAAGTTTGAAAATTTAGATGCTGAAAGATAAATTAAAGATGTAACAGCCACAAATGGTAAACTCAGTATTGGAAGACCAAAATATTTTGAGAAAACATCAGCTAATGAAACATTTACTAAAAAAGTAATTACTGAAGCAATACATAAATATATTATTGATAATGGTGAAAGCGCAAAGATCTGACCAATAGAAAAACCGACCAACAATGCATTGTATGTAAAATATCCTGATTTTAAGAACTCTTTTTCATAGCCTACAAATTGTGCAAATACGAATGATGTTAAGATAGATATTAAGCCAGCAATACCTAAATTCGGGTTTAAGAATGAAATTAGCAATAGGATCAGCCCACTCTTACTTGATTTTAAGAAGAAGATCTCAGAATAACTAAGAAGTACTGATCTAAATGTTGATGATATATTTATCACTTAATTCCTTAAAAACTTAAAGTTCCAAAAACTATTGTTCCTGAGCTCTTATATTCAATATCTGAATCCTCTTCCTTGAAGATTCCTGTTTTATACATACCAGTTAATGATAATATTTTTGTAAATTTGATAGTCGCTGTAATTGCTGATGAAGATATATTCGTATCTGTTGAATTTTGTATGAGCATTCCAGAAGACTTTAACATAAACCTTTCATCTCCTATTCCTTGAGAGTAACTTAAAGAGAATGAATCTGCATAAATCCCAACTGTCCCCTCAGTGGAGGTATAAACATTTTTTAATAATGTTTTATCCGTTGAGTTTGTTCCAAGATAAGAATTATATGAGGCATACCCTTTTAAAGTTATATATATATATTTTGCAAATCCAAATGTTAAAGACGGCGTAATTTGTGTAGAAGAAAAACTGTCAATAACTGTTGTTGATTTAAAACTATTATGAGCAAGCTCGACACCTACACTTTCAAATGAGTCAAAAAAGTAATTATATCCATACATTAAAGACGTAGAAGAAATTGCTGCTTCAGAACTTACACTGTTAGTATGAACTAAAA
>CAXGOD010000342.1:0-3526 GCA_964011245.1 uncultured Bacteriovoracaceae bacterium
TTTAGAATGTTTTTATTTCTAAAAAATCTAAGGTTGTTATCACAGCCACATTTTTCATTTTTAAATTGATGACCACAAGCTCGACACTGAACATAATTTGAAAAACCAAGTTTGTTTATAAAAACTAAAACTTGCTCACCTTTTTCTAACTTCAGTTCCATCTCTTTTATAGTTTCATCAAGAAATGGCCATGCTGGGTCTTTTTCCTTAAAACGATCCCTTGTGTCGAATAGTTCAAGTTTTGGAAAGTGTCCGTTAACTCTTTCTTTTAGTTCATAATAGTTTCGATGAGCAATCTCTTCAGAGAACTGATAATAGTTTTCCATAGTTGGAGTCGCACTTCCCATCACCACGGGACAATCACTTAACTGAGCCTTCTTAATAGCAACATCACGACCATTATATGGGCAACGATCTGACTGTTTAAACGATCCATCATGCTCTTCATCCACAACAACTAAGCCTAGGTCTTCAATAGGAAGAAATATTGAGCTTCTAACTCCCATAACAAGAACAGGTTCTTTGTTCTCTTTCAGTTGACGCCAAATATGGTATTTCTCACTTGGAGTTACACCAGAGTGATAAGAAAAGACTTTATGATTAAGGTATTCCTTAAACATACTTATAAATTGAGGTGTTAAGTTAATTTCGGGTAACAGAAATTGCGCGGACTTTCCACTTTCTAAGATTTCTTTTATAAGTTTTAAATAGATTAAGGACTTCCCACTTCCTGTTACACCGTGGGTGTAGTGTTGGGAAAATCCATTTTTAAGTTCTGCTTGAATTTTTGTATAAACAGGCTTTTGAGTTTCATTAAGATCATGTGGGATAGCTTTTCCATCACCATTTTCAAACTCTAACTTCTTAGGACGCTTCATTACTTTGGGTAAACAATCAAAAATAAGTTTACCTAAGCTGTAGTGGTAATATTTATTCATCCACTTATAAAGACCCAACTCTTTACCTGAAAGTCTAAATGAATTAGGGATTTGTTCTTCGATGGCCTTTACTTTGCTTTCAATAAGACCTTCTAACTTTTCAGCTGGAGTTTCACAAAGAACAACTCCTTGACTTTTTCTTCGACCAAGAGGAACTGTAACCATATCACCGATATGAAACTCATTTTCTGATTTATAAGTTAAAACAGAGTCACTTTTTGGAAAGTTAACTGCAACTTGGTAATATTGACTCATATCTGTTCTGGTATTTTTGAAAATGGAGATGATAAAAGATCTCCAAATGTAACCTTTTGTTGTATTCCGTTTTGATTAGCTAAATAAATTGGAAGATCTGGTTCGCAAAATTCACTAATAACTTGCAAACATAAACCACAAGGACCAATTGCTGGATCAGTATTGGTAACGACAATTAAAAACTCAAATTCAACTTTTCCTTCAGCACAAACTGAAGTTTGAATAGCAGTTCTCTCTGCACATACAGTAGCACCATAACTAGCATTTTCTACATTACAACCGTAATATACTTTATCTTTGCCTTTAACTTTAATTGCAGCACCAACATGAAAATTAGAATATGGTGCGTGAGCATTTGCTTGGGCTTTAACAGCTTCTTGATATGCTTTTTCAATAATAGGATCAACCTGCATTTACTTCCTCGCTCATTGCGTTATAAACGATTTTACCTTCTAGTATAGTAAGTTTAGCATGTCCAAAAAGTCGACGTCCAATAAAAGGTGAATTCTTAGACTTGGAAGCAAAACGCTCGGGTAATACTTCAAAGTCGTCCTCAAGATCTAAGAGCGTAAGGTCGGCAACTGCACCAATATCAAAAGTTCCAAGAGGAAGCTTAAATAGTTTGGCAGGCCCTTCAGTCATTAGATCAATAAGATGAGCAAGTTTCATTTTACCTGTTTTAACAAAGTCTGTGTATAAAAGAGGAAAAGCGGTTTCAAGTCCAATTATTCCAAATGGGGCCTCATGAATATGTTTATCTTTTTCATGAGGAGCGTGAGGGGCGTGATCAGTGGCCACGGCATCTATGGTTCCATCAACAAGTGCTTCAATACAAGCTTGTCTATCTTCTTTTGAGCGCAAAGGTGGATTCATTTTCCAATTTGAGTCTAATGTCCCATCTTCTTTTTCTGGAATATCCTCATCGCATAATAATAAATGATGTGGTGATACTTCTGCGGTGACTTTAAAACCATTCTTTTTAGCAATTCTAACATACTCTATAGATTCTTTAGTTGAAATATGTAAGACATGATAATGACAACCAGTTTCTCCACTAAGCCTACAACCTCTTTCTACATGAACCGACTCACTTCTTGAGTCAATTCCTTTTACATCGTATTTAGATGAAATATCACCTTTATGAATAGCTCCCCCAGCAGACAATGACTCATCTTCAGAGTGATCTAAGATTGCAAGGTCTAGAGCGGCGGCTTTTATCATGGCCTCTTTAAAAACTTCTTCTTTTTGAATTCCCTTACCATCATCAGTAATGGCTATTGCTCCTGCGGCTTTTAGTTTTTCGAAATCAGTTATTTCTTTACCTTCAAGTCCGTAAGTTAATGCTCCTGTTGGATACACTCTACAAAGACCAACTTCTTTTTGCTTATTCCACATAAAGCTTACAACTTTTTCGTTATCAGCAGTTGGACTTGTATTTGGCATTGAGACTACTGTAGTAAAACCGCCTTTAGCCGCTGTCTTCGAACCAGATTCAATATCTTCCTTATATTCTAATCCCGGCTCTCTAAAGTGAACTTGTGGATCAATCAAACCAGGAGCTAAAAGAAGTCCATTGGCATCTATTGTTTCATCGCCTGATTCATCAATTAAACTTGAAAGTTTTGTGATTTTTCCGTCAGTAATGAGAATATCAGCACTCACTAACTCTTCAGAGCTTCCAATATACTTCCCTAGTGTTTTTGCATTCTTAATAAGTGTTTTCATAAGTGTCTCGCTTATAAGTATTTTTTTAAATATTTCCCAGTTATTGATTTTTTACTTTTTGCAACTACCTCAGGTGTTCCTTGCGCGACAACTTTACCACCATATTTACCACCTTCAGGACCTAGATCTATAACGTAATCAGCAGACTTAACCACATCTAAGTTATGTTCGATCACGACAACTGTGTGCCCAAGGTCAATAAGTTTTTTTATGGCCTCAAGTAAAACATGAATATCCTTAAAGTGAAGTCCAGTCGTTGGTTCATCTAAAACATAAAGGCAATGACCACGTGTGGCCTTACTTAACTCTCGTGATAACTTGACTCTTTGGGCTTCACCACCTGATAATGTGGTTGAAGATTGACCTAGTTTTATATAACCAAGACCTATACTATCTAGTGTCTCAAGAGTTCTATGTAGTTTTTTATGATTTTGAAAAAAATCTTTTGCCTCTTCTATACTCATACTAAGAACATCAGCGATGCTTTTTCCTCTATAGGTAACACTTAGAGTTTCTTGGTTATACCGTTTTCCATTACACTCTGAACAAGAGATAAAAACATCTGGAAGGAAATTCATTTCAACTTTAATAAGACCATTTCCTTCACA
>CAXGOD010000343.1:0-3514 GCA_964011245.1 uncultured Bacteriovoracaceae bacterium
GATAAGCCAGATGCTCGTTTCGGTTTAGAGCATATGATTGTAAGTGATGAAGTTCGTGATGCAGGATTTAAAGTATTTGATATGGCCTTAGATGCTGGTGGTATGGTTAAAGCAATGTTTGTTGAAAAGTCGACCAAAGAGTTTTCTAGAAAAGAGCTAGATGCTTTAACGGAAGTTGTTAAACCTCATGGTGGAAAAGGTGTAGCTTGGTTTAAAGTAAATGATGGAGCATTAACAGGTGGTATTTCTAAGTTTATCAATGAAGAGACATTAGCTAAACTTCACTCAAAAGTAGATAAAGCTGACGGAACATTCTTCTTCTTTGCAGATGCAAAAGAAAGTGTTGTTCATGCATGTGCAGATGTTACTCGTCGCCACTTTGGTAAGACATTAGGTCTAATTGAAAACTGTGGTGTTGAATATAAATTCTTATGGGTAAATGATTTCCCACTTCTAGAGTATGACGATGAAGATGGTAGGTTCTATGCTTGTCACCATCCATTCACAATGCCAAAGATTGAATTTTTAGAAGATTTCATGAGTGGAGATAAAGAAAAATTAGCAAAGATGCCAGCAGAGGCCTATGACCTTGTTTGTAATGGTTATGAAATGGGTGGGGGATCGTTAAGAATTTTTGATACAGATGTTCAAGCTCAAATGTTTAAAACTCTAGGCTTTTCAAAAGAAGAAGCTGATCAAAAATTTGGATTCTTTATTGAGGCCCTAAGCTACGGAACTCCTCCTCATGCAGGAATCGCTTTTGGTATGGATAGAACAGTTATGCTTTTAGCTAAAACGGATAATATTAGAGACGCCATTGCATTTCCAAAAACAAATGCAGCTACAGATCTAATGTGTTCAGCACCTAGTCCAGCAGACCTTGATCAATACAAAGATCTTCACATAGAAGCAGTTCATAAAGTTCACGATAAATAAGTATTGTAGGGGGCTTGTTGCTCCCTTTTTCTATGTTAAAATTGGACAATGGAAAGAACTCTAAAACTCGATAGTGGCAAAGAGATAATCTTTAAGGAGTGCTCCTTAGATTATATCGATCAGCTTGAAATATTTATCAATACAATAGCCAAAGAATCGAACTTTACTCTTCAACGAGAAGATTCAACTTTTAATAAGGCCTTGGCGATAAAATCATGGCAACGATCACTTGATAGTAATCATGAAGTTTATTTAGGAGCTTTTGATGGAAAAAAGCTTATAGGACAAATTCATTTTAGAGTGCTTGATCCTGAACATCCTTGGATTAAACATGTTGGAAGATTTGGAATGTTTGTACTTAAAGATTATTGGGGACAGGGAATAGGATCAGAGTTAATTCAAGGCATGATCGAATTTGTAAAACCATTAGGAGTGAAACGAATAGAAGCCACCGTTAGATCTAAGAACAAAAGAGCATTAGAATTATATGAAAGGCTAGGCTTTGAGGTTGAAGGTGTTAGAAATAAAGCAGCATTTATCGATGGCAAATTTCAGGATGAATATTATATATCTTACTTAATAGATTAAGCAGCTCTATCTAAAGCAGTGATATCAATTTTAACTTCTTCATGAGAAATCTCTTTGAAAGCTATCATTCCAGATAACCACTCATTACTAACTGTTCGTGTTTGAGAAAAATAATCTGGAGCGCCTCTTTTATCCTCACTCATAAATGAAAATAAAAAGAATGTTCCAAAAGAAAAATAACAAGCAAGATAACCAAATGTTCTTCTCCAAGCTTGCGATAGGCTTAAAGTGTGATCTTTAACTTCTTCATCAAAAGCAAAGCTATCATTAATTGTTGTAAGCTTATAAACCATTTTTCCGACAGTCTGACCATTAAGTACATACATGCTATAGAAAAAATAAGTTGTGTAGATAAGCATAAATATTGAAAGCTGAACTGGTAAATTATTTGATGTAAGATAACTTTGTTGTTTCATATTTAATACAAACATAAAGTTTTTTACAAATAAAGAGTAGGCAACGTGAACTGCAGTATTAACTAGCATGACGATGCTAAAATCAATCATAAAGCTATAAATTCTCTTCTGAGTGATCTTATCTTTTTCAATTTTGAAGTAGCCAATATCTGCTGGATTGAAAGTAGATACTTCTTCTTTAGAGGTAATATGATCGACTAATTGAATGACATTATTTTGTTTTGTTTCCATCCCTAACTTTGTCGGAATGAATGGATATACAGATGAGGATTAAAAGAGCGGGAGGTAGAACTTACCTCCCGATATAGACTAGTAATTAACTGATTTTGCTGTAGTACTAGATAAAAATGCTTTAATATTTTCAATATCTTCTCTAACTAGCTTCTTACCCAGTTGGTATTCAGCCATCATGTCGATTGCTTCCTCAAGTGTTGAGATTGAACCATCATGAAGGTAAGGAGCTGTCTTAGCGACGTTTCTTAAACCAGGAACTTTAAATTTATACTTATCTCTTCTTTTCTTTGTATGTTCGTATCTACCAAGATCTTTCGTTGGATACTTCTTAACAACACCAAGCTTTTGAAAGCTTGTACCACCTAAAGCAGCTCCACCATGACAAGAAGTACATCCAATTGCCATATACTTTTGCAGTCCTTTTCTTTCTTGAATATTAAGTGCGAATACATCACCTTTAAGAAAGTCATCAAAACGACTTGGAGTCATAAGTGTTCTTTCGAAAGCACCAATAGCAACACCAATGTTTTTGAAAGTAAATTTTAGATCTGCATTTTTAAACATTTCCATATACTCAGGAGTATTAATCTTTTTCATTGCAGCTTTAGCTGTTGGAAGACCATGCTCGATTGGGTTTAAGATTGGACCAACTGCTTGCTCTTCAACGTCTTTAGCTCTTCCATCCCAGAATTGCTTAAAGTGTAAAGCGGCATTTAAAGAAGTGGGAGAGTTTCTTCCACCTCTTGTTCCATCATGACCCGGACTTGTTTTTTCATTATCAACACCAAATGTTTCTAGGTTATGACATGAGTTACAAGAAATCGTATCGTTGATAGATAGTTTCTTTTCAAAATAAAGTTTCTTACCAAGCTCAATACGATCAGCATTTTTTTCTTTGTCGATCATAGTTTCTGGTAAAGATTTAAAAACACCTTGAGCTTGTTTAAGTAGCACCATGTCTTCTTTTGTTGCTTTCTTACTTGTACAACCTGCAAAAGCCAGTACCAACACTAGTAGTAACGATTTCATATTCCCTCCAATTATAATAACTAAATTCTAAATGAATTGAAGAATTTGGCCAATCAATTTTTGCACTAAAGTGATAGATAAAATCTATCAAATAGGTGTTATCTGTAAGATAAGAAATCAAGTAATTAGAAAAAACTAATAATGCTTGATGTTATTAGTTTAGAATTTCTTTTAACTCATGAAGTTTTTGCATTGCTTGAAGTGGTGTCATATTCGTGATGTCTAAACTTTCAAGCTCCTCTATAACTGGTGAGCTTGTGTCCTCAAAAACTACTTGTGGGCTAGAACCGAACATATCCATTTGATCTGTT
>CAXGOD010000344.1:0-3499 GCA_964011245.1 uncultured Bacteriovoracaceae bacterium
AGGCTGTTCTATCTGCAGCAAGACCATCACCAACAAGAGAAGTTCCAGCACTTACTTTATTACCTTCAAGAACCAATTTTCTTAGCTGATTTCGATGGGCATTTAAATTTTTATTTCCTTTAACTTTTTTCTTTTTACCTTTAGCTGTTTTCTTCTTGCTCAAATTACTTAACAAGTTACTAAGATTAACTTTTTTGCTTTTTTGCTTAAATTCTAGATCACTTTTTGAATTATCAACTGACGGCTTTATCTCTTCGGCTTTTTTTTCTGTGCTAGGGGGGGCAATATCCATTTTTTTTAGTTCTTGAACTGTAAACTTTGGCATAGCAACAACATCGACTCGCACACTTGATTGAATAATCTGGATTTCTTTTTTGGTATTGCTGCTTTGAAACCAATCGATACCTAGAGCAACTTGGAAAATATACCCAATAAGCAAAATTCCTAAATGAACTGCCACTGCAAGTCCTAGGTACTTATTAAGTTTATCATCCTGATAAAGGTAGTTTGTTTGTTCCATTATTTCTTTTCTATTTCCGTTACAAGAGCAATATTACTAACTCCTCCTCTTTTTAATAAAGAGACAATCTTAGCGACTTTCCCATACTCCAAGGCATAGTCAGCTCTTAGATAAAGTACTTCTGTATTAAATTCTTTAAACTTTGAGTCAATAATCTCAACGAGTTCATCCTTTAAAATTTTATTATCTCCAAGAAAGAACTCTCCAGCAGGACTAATAGATAAAATGACTTGTTTTTTTGTTAGCCTAAGTTGATTCACTTTTTTTGTTTTTGGTAACTTAAGATTAATCCCACTAAACATAAGTGGTGCACTTATCATAAAAATAACAAGAAGAACCAACATAACATCTACAAGAGGAGTTACATTAATATCTGAAATCGGCCCTTTCCTTTTATTAAGATCGAATCCCATTACTTATCCTTTGTTATAAGAACACTTCTTTCAATAAGGTTTAAGAAGTCTTGTCCAAAAGATTCCATTTGAGTATTTAAACGTGCAATTCTATTGTTAAAAATATTATAAGCCCAAACAGCAGGTATCGCGGCAGCAAGTCCCACAGCAGTAGCAACAAGCGCCTCAGCAATCCCTGGAGCGACTGCTTCGATACTTCCACCACCTGAAGCAAGGCCTGTAAAAGAGTTTATAATTCCCCAAACTGTTCCAAATAATCCTATAAAGGGAGAAACAGAACCAATACTTGCTAGTGTTGATAGACGACCTTCTAGTTTTTCATTAGAGATATTAGCACCTTGCTTTAAACTTCTTTCCATGGCCCCAATTCCAGACTCTTTAAAATATGATTGAAGTTCAGCTTCCTTATCTGAACTTTTTAACTTCTCTCTAATTTTTACTAACTCTAAGTATCCTTTTTGAAACATTAAGCTCAGTGTTGAGTCTTTATATTCACTCGCCTGCTCAAAAATTTCAGCAAGGTTATGTGAGTTCTTAAAGTATTGGTTAAATTCGTCGTTACTTTCTTCAACTCTTTGAATAATTTTCTTTTTTTGAAAAATAATGGCCCAAGATAAAACAGAAGCGATAATAAGAAGAGCTAAAACAACCTTAACCACCAGCCCAGAATTCCACAAAATTAACAAAATATTCATATCACCATGCATATAACTTCTCCTTAAATTACTAACTTAGATTATCATGTTTGGTTAAAATGTAGTCAAGTTATCAAGACTTATAATAGTAGCCTAAACCGATCAACCAAATTCCAGTAATTCCAACAAGAGGTAAAGATTCCGAGTATGAGTAGATAGAGTGAGCATTATCCCAGACTATATCCAGGCCATATAGAGATGAAAACGGGCCAATCACTACTAATGTATAAAGGATTGGATTAATCATATTTTTTCGCTCCTTAAACAATAAAAGGAGTAAGGTCGCAAAGTGTAAGACTAAAAAGATATAGTATTTACTAATATAAGGTAGTGTTGCCTTGGTAAATAATAAGAACATAGCAATTAATGAGATTCCAAGAGCAAAATATTTTCTTTTTTGTCTAACTTCAATATTTCTATAAAGGACATTAATCACAAGAAAATCTATTAAGTAAAAAAGTGCTGAGCCAATATATGAGACATAAGCAAAGTCTGTCTCTTTCGTATTATTAATTAACTCACCACTAAACTGCATTATGAGAGCGTAAAAAAGAATTGAAATAAAAAAAGTTAAAACAATAACTTTTCGTGTAGGTTTCCATATATCTGTTTTTAAAATCTGAAATAAGCTATTCACAAAATAATTATTGAGCTTTAAGGCTTTTATAATTAAGAATGCTGATATCATTTTAGATAAGACGATCATCTCCCAGGCATTTCTATATAACCAATTTTCTATTACGGCCATATCGTGATCAAGCAAGAAATGAAAAAATGAAACCAAAGATATAAAGGCTAAATGAGAAATTAAAAACAGCGTACAATAACCTATGTAATATAAAAGAATCTTCCTTGCTCCTATGGAGAATAAGAAATCATTTTTTTCTATCATTGCTTGGGTCATATTACTTTTTTCTTAGGTGTTAACCACTTAATTTGAAGCTCTGGAGATGGGTAAATATTATTATAATTCTTGTACAAAAGATTCATCTTTATAAGGCGGTCAATCTTGTTTAATACCTTTATATATGCACTCCATAGACCTGGATTAGATTTTAAAACTCGATCCATTTTTTTTGTTACTTTATACTGTTGCTGAAAAGTAAAACCACCTTTAAATATAACTCGATCGTATTCTTTTTGAATGGCCTTAATATATTTAATATTCATTTTAGAATCTGCAAAACTAGCATTTAAAAATTTAAGGTCTGCTTTGATATTTTTAATAAAATGCATCTCTTCTACTCTAAAAAAATCTTCTAATAATAGTAATGAAATATCAACTTTAGTTAAATCAATTGTTCTCATAAAGGGTAAAGATAATATAAGAATTATTTCTCCAGAATTCCCAGGTAATCCCATATGAGTAATATCTGGTGAGTTTACAATTAAGATTTTAAACTCTTTTTGATAGTAGCCAAACTCTTCAAGAAGATTTTTAAAAGCACTTTTGATTCCATAATCTGGTCTCGTTATATCCCATTGAAGTGTCTGAGCATTTTTCACAAGCCAGTACTCAGACATAAAACTCCAAAAATCCGATTTAGATGGATAGCTATACTTTGCTAATTTTATTTTACTTTTTATTGATTTAATTTTTTTAAGTTTTGCTTCTTTTTTTTCTTTATGACCTGCAAGACCATCACGTCTAAGAACATTTTTTATATTTGAATAATCAATAACGGAGTTTTCTTTGTCCTCTTGTAGGATCATTTTTGGTTTCTTTTTCTTACTGTTTTGACTATCAAGCTCTGCTGTCGGCTTATCTTTTTCTTTTTCTGCAATTGATTTAGAAAGCTCACTTAGATTTTGAGCAAAAGTTGAGGAACTAAAAAAAATAGTGATCGCCAATTAAGAAAGTCTTCTTCAGG
>CAXGOD010000345.1:0-3492 GCA_964011245.1 uncultured Bacteriovoracaceae bacterium
TCACCGATAAGGGGTTATCACTTTTAGAAAAAGTTAAGGAAGTAGATTCAGTAATAGAGACAAATCTGAAAAAGATCCTAAGAAAGTCAGGTCATAATTCTAAAGATCTTACAGATGCACTAAGATTTCTATTAGCAAATTAAAAAATATCCATAGGCTAATCTGTAAAAATCGACGATAAGATTTACGCCACTTTTCTTGGTACTTTGTAGTACCTTGTAGTTCTTTCGAATTTCACATCAACAAAAACGATAGCTTAGAACCCCCATCTCCACCATAAATGTCAATAGTTTCAATAGTTTCAATAGTTTGTCTCAGAAAACGACGTCCCTTTAGGACGTCGGAGACGTCGTACTTTAAAATCAAATTACATTTATAAATTTTCGAAAAGGAGTTTCGAGATGGGTTATCGTGTAAAGAAATTACCAAATAAAAAATCAGATCCTAAGTGGAAAGTACAATATGTCTCTTATAAAAAAGAAGATATTGAAAACTTTGATCAAACAAATCCAAGAAAAACTTGGGATGTAGGTAAAGACAGGAAGTTATTTTAAACGTTCTCCCCATTTTCCGAGTTCGCATAGAATGGGACCTAACTCTTTTGCGTAGTCCGTAAGACTGTACTCAACTCTTGGTGGAATTTCACTGTAGGCAGTTCTGTTTACAAGACCATCTGTTTCAAGGTCGCGCAGCTGTTGAGTAAGCATCTTTTGTGTAATGTTTGGAATTGACTTCTTTAGCTCTCCAAAACGTAAAGTCTTATCATAAAGTGTATAAAGAATTATAGTTTTCCACTTACCGCCAATAACATTTATGGCAGATAGAAGAGGTGAATCTAGTTTGCCTTCAGAATCTTTTATTTTCGTTGTTTTCTTAGTCATAGTCCTATTAGTTTCCATATTGATACTAACTTACAAATTAGTAGCTACTTGTTTTAATTGTTGTCTCTGCTAGTATCTATTAAAAACTAAGTATACATTGTATACCAGGCAAAGGAAATAATATGTTTAAGAAAATTTTAGGAATAGCACCGAAGTTAGAAAGTGACGGGTCATATAGTCCATCAAAGTTGGCCTTAAAGTTAGCAGTACCTGCTAAAACTGACTATACAAAGCTTTCTTATGAAAAATATCATGGAAGTAAAAATAAAATATTAGTAATTTTCACAGAACAAAAAGATATGACTATGAAAAATGGGAAGAAGTTTTCAACTGGAAATCATCCTGTTGAGGCAATCTTACCTTTGCTGCACCTAAAAGAAGCAGGCTTTGAGTTTAATATTGTTACATCCACAGGTGCGCCAGTTATTTTTGAAATGTGGGCAATGCCTAATGAAGATCAAGAAGTGATGAACTTTTATAATGAATATAAGAGTAAGTTTCAGAATCCAGGAAGCTTAATAGACTTTATTGAAAACTCTCTTGATAAAGATAAAGAGTATGCCGCAGTATTTGTTCCTGGTGGCCACGGAGCTATGCTTGGTATTCCTGAAGATCGATATGTAGGAAAAACATTACATTGGGCCCACGATAAAGATTTATATACTATTACATTATGTCATGGGCCAGGATCATTATTAGCAACGGACCTTGATGCTAATGAGTTTATTTATAAAGGCTACAAAATGGCAGTCTTTCCAGATTCTGTAGATAAACAAACGCCGATGATTGGATATTTACCTGGACATATGCCTTGGAAGTTAGAAGAAAAACTAACAAGTTTAGGGGTTACTGTTATAAACAAGAAGTCAGATAATACTACAACTGTTGATAGAAGGTTAATCACAGGAGCAAGCCCACTAGCTGCAAATGAATTAGGAAAATTAGCTGCAAAAACATTATTAAAAGAATTAAGTAAGTAGTACTTATAATTAATTAAAGATGGAGAGTTTATGAATATTATAGAATCACTAAGCTGGCGTTACGCTACAAAAGAGTTTGATCCTTCGAAAAAAGTGTCAGCAGAAGACTTAGAAACTATAAGTGAGAGCTTAAGATTAACAGCAAGCTCTTTTGGTCTTCAGCCTTGGAAATTTTTAATCATTTCAAATGAAGAAGTAAAAAAATCGTTGCTAGAACATAGTTGGAATCAAAAACAAGTTGTTGACTGCTCTCACCATATTGTCTTTTGCTATCCTAGACATTTTGATAACACAAACGTAGATGCGTTCTTGGCAGATACAGCTAAAACTAGGGGACAGTCACTAGATGACCTCGAGGGTTATGGACAAATAATGAAAGGATTTTTGTCTAACATGAGTGAAGAGAAAAAGCAGACATGGATGAAGGACCAAGTCTATATTGCCCTAGGGAATTTACTCACGACCTGTGCATTAATGAAACTTGATGCTTGTCCCATGGAGGGCATTGTTCAAGATAAGTATGATGAAATTCTTGGGTTAAAAGAACAAGGTCTGATGACAGCTTTTGCTTGTCCTATTGGATACAGAAAAGATTCAGACAAATATTCAACAGCACCAAAGGTGAGGTTCACAAAATCTAAAATTATTGAATATTTGGACTGAAGATAATTGAGTGCAGTAGTGCTTTGTAGTCCTTTTTAGAAATCACTCCACAAGTTGATATAACAGCACTTAGAGACATATTAAAATATCAGTCTAAGCATTTCTTTTGGGGAGGAGCTGACTTATTTTATGTGACCACAGAGCAGCGAAATCGAAAGATGGTCGTTCTTTAAACTAACTCTTTATAAATATATATTTTAACCATTAAAAAAAATAAGAATTGAAAAAAATAGTAGGGTTAGAGAAGGGATAAACTCGATGGGGGAGTTTTTCACTCTAAGATGAGTAATGAATGCCGCAAGCATTAGGAAGGCTAGAGCTACACTACCAATTTTCACATTAATTGCTGATGAGGACTGAATAAGTAGCACTGATGTAATTTTCAAAATGCCAACAATGTCTCGTAGCTTAGGCGAGTATTTATAATGCTCAAATTCTTTAACTATATTTTCATATCTAATAAACCAAACAAAAAATACAGCAGCAAGAGTTAGAATCTTAAGGATTGGTATAATTGTCGTAAGAATATTCATTGCATGTCCTAATCAGTTTGTTGTACAAGTATATATGGTCTTATTATTACTCATAATTAATGGAATTGCATTTATTTTTTATGGTTTTCTATGTCTTTTCACAGATCATATGAAAGAGGAGTTCGAGCGTTACGAATTAGTTCGATTTAGAAGCATAACGGGGTTCTTGGAAGTTTGTGGTGGTCTCGGTTGCTTGGTGGGTTATTTTTACAGTGATTTATTATACTATTTTTCATGTATTGGACTTGGAATATTAATGACAATGGGTACTTTTGTCCGATTTAAGATGAGAGATCCTTTGATCGATACATTGCCAGCAATTTTTCTTGGATGTATCAACTTTTTTCTTGTTTATATAAAGCTTATTAGTAGAGGAGTGCTCTAAATGGAGCTTCAAGTTATTCTTGGTAATCAATTGTTTCCAGTTAAATACTA
>CAXGOD010000346.1:0-3489 GCA_964011245.1 uncultured Bacteriovoracaceae bacterium
GCTCCCTATAGCCACAGGACGTCCTTTAAGCGTAGGATTATCTCTAATTTCAACTTGAGCAAAAAAGTAGTCCATATCCAAATGAATAATTTTTTTTTGTTTTTTCATAAAACTCCTATTGACCTACGGATTTTTTACGGATATATTATATTTATACTACGGAAACGATACGGATATCAAGAAGGAAAAAATGAGTCTAACAAAAAAACAAAAACAAGTTTATGACTATATAGTTGAGTACATCGAGGAGAATGATTACTCTCCTACTCAAATGGAAATCAAAGAACATTTTGGTTTTAAGTCACTTGGTTCAGTTCAAGACTATATTCGTTATTTAAAAAGCGCCAATTATATTCAAAATGATACAAATTCAGTTAGAGGCTTAACTCCTGTAACAGGCGGCCTAACCAACTCAAATGATAATGTTATTGATATTCCACTCCATGGAAAAGTTGCCGCTGGTAATCCAATTGAGGCCATGGAAGGATCTGAAAATATATCTGTACCAGCGGGAATGATAGGTCTTGGTAGTCACTATGCTCTTACTATCTCAGGTGAATCTATGATTGAAGATGGAATACTAGATGGAGATGTAATAGTTGTTAAAGAACAGAAAAATGCTAGTAATGGAGACACTGTTGTTGCTGTTATTGATAATGAAGCCACAGTTAAAAGATATTATAAAAAGAAATCTATTATAGAACTGCACCCTGCAAACAGTACTATGAAACCTATTATTATAGAGAACGGAGACTTCCAGATCAAGGGAGTTCTGGTGGGACTGCTCCGCTCTTACTAAACACACAAAACATTACCCAAAACAATTTAACATTGACTTGTGTCAAGGAGGACCAACTATGCTTGAATTTTACGATCCTACATTTTTTTGTGAAGAAGAAGTCATTTCAAAAATTAGAAATAACTTAATGAGTAAATTCCATTTAGATAATTTTTCAGCTACAGACGTAGCTTTAGAAATCATGGAAATGCTGACCTTAGCAGATTCTGATATAAATACTTTAAATAAATATTATATTTGTTAGAGATATAGAGATGTTTGAAAGTTTTCTTGTAATCAGCCTAGTGCTAATCATAATAAGTAAATTACTCCCACACACGTAACGAGAGAAGATAAGAATTTATCTTCTCCTTTACACTTTTTGCTTATTAATTTCTGAGATTACTTCTTCTATATCAATCGGTTTTTGAAAAAGTTTTGTCATACCAAGATCTTTAAGGCTTTTCTCTGGATAATCAGCATAACCAGTCATTAAGTAAACTCCCTTTAAAGAGAATCCATTTTCTTGGATGTTACGAATGAGTTCAACACCATCGCCGTTGGGCATTTTTATATCAGAAACAAGAAAGTCAAAAGGATTTTTTTTCAAGATATCTAATGCTTCAAAACCTCCATAGGCTTTTGTAACTTCAAAACCTGCATCTTCAAGATCCCAAGCAGCCACTTTACATAGATCCTGTTCATCATCGACTAGAAGTATTTTTAATTTCTCATCATTCATAATATCCTCTTATCGGGAAAAAATGTTGTCCTAGTAAAGTTGTCTTTTTTGAATGACAATATTGTTATGCTAAAAACAATCTTTTTAAATTTTGCTTTCCTTAGCTCTGTCGCTTTTGGTCAGGAGAACGTTTATCTTCATGCATGTTTTACAAATAAAAGTATAGCAAGGTCTGCAATAAAAGAAATAAGTTTCATCAAAAATAAGACTGACAAAATAAAATTACTCAGAAATTGCATCGACTTCTATATCGGAAGTAATAGAGAGCAACTGTATACTAAGTTTTTACAAGTTAAATTTATGGGACAATACAAATTAAGTTCTCTGAATAATGCACAACCAAAACAATGTAAACTTGAACTTGTAACCGTTGAGAAGTCTGATATAAAAAATACGAAACTTGGTATATCCAATAGTGCCCAGTTCCTTAAGCAAAAGAACGTTAAAAATAAAACATCCTCAATGAATATATATATTTCCCAGGGGGATAAAGGCTCAATGATTATTGATCAAGAACGTTTAACGATTAAATGTAGAGTTACAAATACTGGTTACAATTTATATATTGAATCAACTTCCCCATTAGTTTCTTTAAGCACAAGCCGATTCTTAAATTTTGGGGGTTCCATTGAATTAGGAAGCTTTATTCAAAATATTAATAACAAAAAAAATAAGCTCTCACTATCTAATGGTGTTAACTACAATACACAAAAGGGTAAAAAAATTTCTTCAATAACTTTGAGGGCAAAGTGAATTTAAGTTCACCAGATTTTTAAAAAAAATTAAAAGTTAGAGATAATGAAGCTGTAGCTCTCCTCTTTAATCAATACCATAGAATACTTTTTAAAGGAGCTTTGAAACAAAAGCTAAGTACTAATCAAGCAGAGGCTGTCGTTGCTGATACCTGGAGTACATTCTTTGAGAAGATCGAAAACTTTAAAGGAAATTCACATATAAGAACTTATCTCTTTGGAATAATGTATAACAAAATTAAAGAGCTTTGGAGAAGTAACAAGAAATATACAGATGATTATCAGGAGTATGAAATTGATCAGTTATTCCTGGAAGATGGAAGCCATAAAGGCACTCCACAGGATCCAGCAAACTGGATACAATCTAATCAAACATTAGAAATCATACAACATGCTCCAGAGAAGTTACCTGAAAATCAAAGACTAGCATTTACACTTAAAGAAGTTGAAGGTGAATCTACCGAAAATATTTGTAATATATTAGGTGTGAGTAGCACTAACCTAGGTGTACTTATTTATAGAGCCAAAAATAACATAAGATTTGCACTTGAAGAGTACTATAAAGATGGTGGTAAGTAATGAAACTTATTAGAAAGATCATTCACGATTTATTGATGATAATGATTCCAAAAGGCATCAGAAAAAATATGCTCTCATGCGAAGAGGTTTCTCATATAATTGCTGAAGATGATGACCTAAAATCAATAAAAAAAATTAAGCTTAAGATGCACTTATTCATCTGCCAAAAATGTCTAGACTACAAAAAACAAATTCAGTTTATAAATCAAAATGCTAAAAAGATTAAACTTTCTAACCTAGAGAATGACTTGGCGAACAAAATCGAAGAGTCTAAAAATAGCTTAATTGATAAGCATTCAAATAAGTAAAACCTCCATAGTGCCATTCTGATTCCGGCGAAAAGTAGGGTCTAAAATACACTAGTTCCTTTTGAGCCTAGACGTTTAACCTGATTTTAGTGAGTTAAAGTCTCAAGTAATTGGCACGGGACTTGCTCTATATATTGGTAAGCTGGACGGGAAGATTCTCTTTCCCACCTAAAAAGCCTACCTCAGATTAACTTTGAATAGAGCTAATCTCCCAACAAGAATCATACACATATCTTATCTTTCCTCCAGCTTAATTACACACACTAAGTAATACCTGACAGAATCTAATATATAACAAATGTGAATTACTCCCAGAATTATCTTGGCCTT
>CAXGOD010000347.1:0-3483 GCA_964011245.1 uncultured Bacteriovoracaceae bacterium
TCCCATTGCAACTGCTCCACCATTAACATTAAGTTTATTCATATCGATCTCACCCATAGGCTCCATATCCCACTTAGCTGCTAAATCTTTATCCGAAGAAACTTTAGTACATCCGATAACTTGAGCTGCGAATGCTTCGTTGATTTCAATTAAGTCCATATCTTGTAGTGTAAGACCTGTTCTTTGAAATACACCATTCATAGCTAGTGCTGGACCTAATCCCATTCTCTCTGGTTCAAGACCATGAAAATGAAAATCAATCATCTTTGCCATGGGTTTAAGATTATATTTTTCTACAGCTTCTTCTGAACACATTAGCCACATAGAACCTCCATCGGTAATTGGACATGCATTCCCTACAGTGACTGTTCCTGTCTTTCTTTCAAAGTATGGTTTAAGTTTTGAGAGTTTTTCAATAGTTGAAGTTGCACGAGGACCAATATCCGAAGAGATTAATTTATCTAGATTTTTCCCAGCGATCATTGGAACAATTTCATCATCCCACTTACCTTCTTCTTGAGCTTTTATTGCTTTAAAGTGTGATTGGTTAGCAAACTCATCCTGATCAAGCCTAGAGATTCCAAATTCACGAGCTATTTTCTCTGCTGTCATCCCCATATTCATGCCACAAAATGGATCAGTAAGACCTTGTTCAATAGCAATGATTGGAGTTAAATGTTGAAACCTAAAACTTGAAACCACTTTTAATTTATCAGCGGGTGTTTTAGCTTTCATCATTTGGATAAAAAACTCGGTCATATCCTCGTTATAGATCAAAGGCATTTGAGACATATTTTCGACACCACCAGCGAAGATAATATCACTTCTCCCAAGAGCAATTTTAACAAATCCTTGAGAAACAGCTTCCATTCCTGATGCACAATTTCTATGAACAGAATACCCACTAGTCTTTTTATCTAATCCCGCTTCAAGAGCAATAACTCTACCGATGTTCGGATACTTTGCTGGAGTCCCTGTGTTCCCCACAATTACCTCATCAACCTGATCATTTGGAATCCCAACTTCATCCATTATATGTCTGATAAGATAATCACCAAGATATGGTGCCGGCACATCTTTAATGTCAGTTCCGGATTTTACTTGAGGGGTACGATAACCTCGTACGAGATAAACTGGTTTCATCTAACAACTCCATTTGAGATAAAATATACTATAATAGTTTAATTGATATTTGTTAAAAGTTCTACTCTTAAAGGCGGGACTTCCCTTTAACGAACAGTGTGTTAAACGCGGTGCTTATATAAGTGTGATTAATCTTGGAAACAAAAAAGGCCTTCCGGGCAAGGAAGGCCAATCGAGTAACAATTTTTATATTTTTACTTTTTAGAAAAGTACTAATACACCTGCAAATACACTGAATATATTTGCATCATTAATTTCGTTGTTTAATTCTCTCATTCTTCTAAAGTCTGGACTTTCAGCAACTCTTTCTTGATCGCCAAAACCATCACCTAGACCTCTTGAGTATTGAAGCTCTAAGTTCATACCAATATTTTTTGTGAAAAGGATTTCAGATCCACCCATTAGTCTTGCACTAATTGAGTTTGTTGTTAATTCTTCATCACCAAATTGATATCTATTTACATTGTTGAAACCGCTAGTACTAAAGTTTCTGTTGTCCGTATAGTTCATAGTTACTCTGTTATAAGCAATACCAGCTCCTAGGTATGGTCTAAATCGAGATGTCTTAGTAAAAAAGTATTTAGAGTAGATATCAAAATTCATATTTTTGTATTCTAGTTCACGACCTGCGCCATAAGTAGATGTATAACCTCTATAATAGTCTGGAGTGAATCCACCATACCCATTAGCAAAGTCAGTTGTTGTAAGTGAAGTATAGTTAAAACCTAGACCGATACTAAAGCTAGCAGTGATATCTGACTCCACTCTAATACCTGCTGCAACATTAGCTTCTAATTCTTCATTATCAGATTGAATAGCTGTCATACCTGCATATGGAAGAACTTTAATTACATTACCTAATTGAAGTGTATCCGCTTCTACAGCAGCTGTTGTTGCTGGAGCTGCTTGTCCGGTACTTACAGAATCTGATTTTCTTCTTACATATTGATCACAGTCTTTACCTGGATTTTCTTGCATCAAACAATCAATCTTCTTATTATATTTATCCATAGTAGCTTGAGATTCTTTACGATCTTCGATCATCTCTTCAGTTACTTCTGAAAGGTCCTCAGTTTCTTTAGCTAACTTTTTATAAGTTTTAGCTTTAACCTTGTTAACCTTAGCTTCTCTTTTTACTTTATTTAACTGGTTCTTTACCGTCTCAAGTTCATGATCTGTTGCAGGTGCTTCCTGAACATAACCATTAATATTGATTGGATCTGAGTTTAGTACAGCATCATTTGCAATTGCCCCTGCGAATGTGCTTGATAAGACAGCTAGCCCTAAAAATGCTTTACTGAATTTGCTGTTAATAGCTTTCATAATTTGCTCCTCGATTATTAAATCTTTCGTAGATTGTATCGAGAAATATTGACGCATAACAGCATTTTCCCTTGAGCATGTAATTGTTACATAGTTTCAGACGGCTTTTTCGTGATTCTAGTTACTTATCTTTTTAATGTGAAGTACTTATATTGGAGATTTACGTTACCGGCCTCAAACATATTCTTATATTGACCTAAATATCGATTTTTAAAGCTGTTTGGATTAGAAATTAAATGCCCTTCTAACTGCTTGAAAATACTAGTCGCAACAACAGTAACTGTAACTATCATTAGTATATATTCAACTGAGGTTTGACCCTTTTCGTTTAAAAACTTCTTCATTGTCTAAGTATACTAAGCTTTTGGGATCATTGCTTAGGCTTGCAAATTCTTCCTAAATTGAGTCAATTAAATCTAGTGTATATGAATAAAGCCCTAAAGTTCTGGTTCTATTTGGTCCGCAATAAACGATATTTTTAACTTTGGTTTTACTATCTATATATAGACCATCATCCTTATGAATATAATCCCCTAGTTTGGCTGATTTATGAGTTAAACTTTCAACCCAAAAGTCTGCACCATCTTTAAACTTTAATTGGCCTGACCAATCATCAAGCTTAATCCCTGGTAGGATTTGGGCCAGTGATCTAAAGACATCTTCTGCTACTTTTTTATAGTAGAAGCTAGGCTTGGTCCCTTCATAGTTTGCAAAACTATAGATCGCTCTTAATAAGCCCGTTTCATCTATCTCTAGTTCCCAATGTGGAAAATCTGTTCCTAAACGATCATTTTCTGAAATTAAAATTCTTTTGTTTTTAAAGAAGTTTATAAAATCATGGTGAAGGGGACATTCCATGACTATACTATTGAATTGTACCTCATTACCTGGTCTAACAAATGGTGTCTTATGAGTTAATCTTCCAAAGTAATAAAGATGTTCAAAGTTTATAACACCATCTAGATAAAGATATAACCAGCCACAAAGATTGTTACTTGCTCTTGATTCCATCCAGCA
>CAXGOD010000348.1:0-3479 GCA_964011245.1 uncultured Bacteriovoracaceae bacterium
TTAATAGACTCTTTGCGCCGTGTTATACCAAAAGATCTTACTCTATACCGCTTTTTTGTAGAAATTACAGACCTCTATTCAATAGATGTCTAAAGGGTTAAAAATACTAATGCTAAACCTATTACTTAAATTTCCAGTTCAGTTTTTATGGAAACTTAGATGCTCCAGCAATTCAAAAACGACACAAGAAGAAGCTTTCAAGAATCTTATAAATAGTGCAAAAGATACTCTGTTTGGTATAGATCATAACTTTGAAGATATTCAAAACTATGAAGACTTTAAAAGATTAGTTCCTATAAAACATTATGAAGATCTTAAACCTTATATGGATAAAATTGTTGATGGTGAAGAAAATGTTCTTTGGCCTACTCAATACCAATATCTATTGGCAACTTCTAAAAGCACAGGAGATATTCAGGATAAATTCATTCCTATTTCAAGTGAGTCATTAAAAGACTTAGTCAATATCAGCTTAGATATGCTTTTAAACTTTGCTGTAAAAATAAAAAATTATTCTATTCTTTTACAGCGAGGACTCTATTTAACGGCCAGCCCTGATCTTGAAAGAAAAGGTAAATACCCCCATGGGCTACTATCAGGTGTCTCATATTATTTAAAACCTAAGATCCTAAGAAACTTTGGACTTCCAAGCTTTGAGACAAACTCAATGAAGGACTGGGAAAAGAAAATTGTCGCAATAGAAAATGAAATAATCCATGATGATATGGGAATCATTGTTGGGACTCCCCCATGGGTTAACAAGCTTTTAATTAATCTCTCTCATAGAATAAAAAAACCACTAAACCAACATTTTAAAAGCTTAAAGTTATTTATGTTCGGTGGAGCCCCCATTGAACTCTATAGAAAACAAGTTCAAAGTATTTTAGGTGATGATGTATATATCCTAGAAAATTATCCAGCCTCTGAAGGTTTTATTGGTTTTCAAGATGAGTTTCCGTCTAAAGGCCTATTGCTTCAAACAAACTATGGCATTTTTTACGAGTTTATTAAAAAGAATGACTATTATAAAGGCGAGTATAATAGAATCCGCTTAGAAGATTTAGAACTTGATCAAGAGTATGCAGTTATTCTTAACACAAATTCAGGACTTTTTAGTTATGTTATTGGTGATTTAATAAAGTTTCATTCTAATAGTCCTTACAGGTTTACAATAACCGGGCGTCTCAGACACTTTCTTAAGGTTAATGAGAAATACTTAAATGATGGAGATCTCTCGACTCCAATCTATAAATATATCCAAGACAAGAGTCTTCCCATTGGTGAATTCACTTTTGCTCCTAGCACTGAAGGGGTTGATCTATACTTCGAGACTAATGATGATGTAATCATGAGTAATTCGACACTGGCCCAAATGGCAGATTTTTTAAAACAAAATATTAACTTCCATCATGTAAAAGAAAATGCTGCTTATGAGTATATGAAAGAGAACCTTAGGTTAGGAGGTCAATATAAGATTACTAGAATTCGTAATGATAGAAATATTGTGGAGTTTTTAGATAAATACAAAATATAAAGGTAGGGAGGATTAACTCTTTCCATGAGTATCTCCTTAGAGACGGTCTTCGTTGACCAGGAAATCATTTTCACCTACAATACAGGTACTGATAAAATCAGAGTTTTAAATGTTTTGTGGTAAAAACAAAAAAACCGACTAAGATCTTTTTTTTATGTTCAACATTTTATATCTTTAGACTTTTTATAAGCTTTGAATATTAAAGGTCTATAGTTTGAACTCACTTTACTTTTGAATCTGAAAATGGCGTAGAAGTTATTTTACCAACTAATCTCTTCTTTATCTCGAAAGAACTTTCCAGCTGGAGGATTATCTGTTGTGGCCAACCAAACAGTTGTTTGAACACCTTCTTCAACAGATCTTGGGGCAGCGTCTCCACCCATATCAGTCTTTACCCAACCAGGACAAACAGAGTTTACAGTAATTTTTGTTTCACTTAGTTCTGACTGAAGAATTCTTGTTAAAGCATTTAAAGCTGTTTTACTTATTCTGTAACCTGGCCATTGTCCTTCCATTCCAGTTAACTGTCCCATACCAGAAGAAATATTTATGATTCGCCCCTCACCTTTTTCTTTCATTAAAGGAACAAGGGCCTGGAAAAGTTTTAAAGGTCCCATAGTATTTGTCTCAATCGTTTTAAGAATAATCACAGGGTCTACATTTAATACACTTGTACTTGTTCCTGTTTCAGTTAAAGACTCTAGAAATACACCTGCATTATTTACAATAATGTCAGGTATTTCATTTTTGCTTTTTAAATTATCAACAATATTTCGAATATCTTTTGTTTTGGTTACATCAAGCACTAAAGATTCAACTTTTAGCCCTTCAGCCTTTAAAAGCTCGCAGGCCATCTTGCCTTTTTGCTCGTCACGGCTGGCCATATAAACCTTAAAACCTTTTCTCGCTAGTTGTTTAGAAGTTTCAAACCCCAATCCTCTATTTGCACCAGTTACTAAGGCTATTTTCATAGTGACCTCCATTAAGTTCTATTATATAAATTAAGTGTATATTACTGTTATTAATTAAACCTTGCGCAAGGCGAAATACAATGGGAAATAAACCAAACTTCATTCCATTCTTTATAATGCTTTTTGTTGTTTTAGCACTTCAGAACCTATTAATAGGGGCTTCTGCCCAAAAGAAAGTTTCTTATGATGAATTTAAAACTCTCTTAAGTGAGAAAAAGATTCAAGAGGTCATAGTCACTGATAAAGAAATGAAGGGTACGGCAACTGATCCAAATGAAAAAGTAAAAGTCTATTCCACAAATATTGTCAGTGCTGACCTTATAAAAGAACTAGCTCCTCATGGTGTAAAGTATCAAAAAGTAGTTGAGAACACTTTTTTTAAAGATATTCTATCTTGGATAATCCCTCCCCTTATCTTTGTTTTAATTTGGCTCTTTTTCATGAAAAAGATGGCCGCAAAAGGTGGCATGGGCGGAAGCTTAATGAGTGTTGGAAAAAGTAAAGCTAAAGTATATGTTGAAAAAGATACAGGTGTTAATTTTCATGATGTGGCCGGAGTTGATGAAGCAAAACAAGAACTTCAAGAAATTGTTAATTTTCTAAAAGACAGTGAACGCTATGGAAAGCTTGGAGGAAGAATGCCAAAGGGTGTTCTTTTAGTTGGCCCTCCAGGAACAGGAAAAACTTTACTTGCTAAAGCTGTTGCAGGAGAAGCAAAAGTTCCTTTTTTCAGTATTAGTGGCTCTGAGTTTGTTGAGATGTTTGTTGGTGTCGGAGCAGCTCGAGTTCGTGACCTTTTTGAACAAGCAAGAAAGAACTCTCCGTGTATTATCTTCATTGATGAACTTGATGCTTTAGGAAAGGCAAGAAGCCCTGGTGGCTTTGGTGGCGGAAATGATGAAAAAGAACAAACGCTAAATCAACTTCTTACTGAAATGGATGGTTTTGATACTAAAGAGAGCATTATCCTTTTA
>CAXGOD010000349.1:0-3473 GCA_964011245.1 uncultured Bacteriovoracaceae bacterium
ACCTAAACAAGAAGTTAGAATAAATGTTAGAATGACCAATACATTTAACTTCATAATAATTCCATACAAGATGCTGCTGTATTAATAAATAATAACTTCATATTCTTATCTGCTTTAAATTTTGTTGCGTTTTCTTCAATAATTGCTTCAAGAACTGCTAAAGATGTTTTGTTTTTAACTTTAAAACAAACTGAATCCATAACTTGCTTTGCCATACAAGTATTAAATTTATCAGTAGTTGAAAACATTTGAGCTAAAGATTTAACACCATTACCATTTGTTGGTGTCCCCCAACCCAATGAAGAATTTTTACCTTGGTTCCATAAAAGCTGCCATGAATCTGACTGAGAGACAAAGCCATCTGGAAAAACGACATTATGATTCATTTTAGGATGGACAGTAATAGGAGTGTAAACTAGTGCCTCGTTATAATCGTAGTAAGCAAAGGCTCCACTCATGGCATCCATACCTGCATGACAACCGACACATCTATTTTTATAGAGTGTTGAATCTCCGCCTGGGGATCTATCTATATCTCGCCTATTTCTAAAGTCTGGAATAGTTGTATCGTTTAATTCCTCCATATCCATGCAGAAGAAATTTCTCATTGAAAATGCAAAAGGAGCACGATTCGTTCCTGCCATATAATAGATTCCATATGACCTAGTCGTCATTAATCCAGATATAGCTTCTTCAAATTGATGCAGTTTTACTAATTGCGTAGTTGGTTTAAGTAGTTTGGGGTCACTAAGATCCAAAGCTTGATCCTCTATTGAAGCATAATGATCATTAGTAGACTTAATCATATTTGTTTTATTGATTGTATCGAGATGTGGAATGTACAATCCATCTGTAACAACATTTGCATCAAGTTCACCCTTTAAATATTTCGTTGCCTGACAAATTCTAGCATTACCATCATTTGGATTCTCTGGGTCTTGTGAGTATATAATCATGCTGTTTGGATTCTCAGGTAAAGGCGTTACTCCTGCACACAAGACTTGTGGCTGCATATTTGGATCCGTTACACCAGGGTCATCAGCATAATTGGTTGGTGTCGCATCATAAGCAAAATATTTTAATCCACTAGTAAATGTCACACCACTTGCTTTATAAACAACATCTTTATAAAGAGATTCATGAAATGGTTGTTCATCTCGAGTGTAGCCAATAACAGTTGCAGAAAGGTCATTAAGTGGAACTAATGTTGTTCCTTCCTCATTAGACCATGGAGAAGCAAAGTTTTTTACTGTTACGCTATAAAAAGCTCCAAAGTTTTTTATAAAAGTATTGCTCGCTGGAGGATCAACAATTTTTCTACCAAGAGAAACGTAGTCTCCAGTCTCATACAATGGTAATAACTCTTGAACTTCACTTTTATTAGGAGAAACACCTGTTAGTGATTCATAAAAAGCCTTAACCTTTTCTTTATCAGATAGCTCAGAAGCAAAACTGTTAAAGTTCAAAAAGATAATGAATGTTGAAATCAAACTTTTAAGTTTCATTAATATTCCAATTGTTTTCAAATACTTATCGCCTATTTTAACCTTTAACTTGATATTCTCCCGAATGAAAATACTAGGCCATATCATCTTTTATAATAACGAAGACTTAAAACGACTAAACAAATAATATTGTTTCTAAAAATGACCTAATATATTGGCAATAAAAACCATAAAGGGTTAGAATTAATGGATATGAGATTTAAATATCTAAAATCAAGTCATATTTTAGCTTCGACCTGCCTGCTTCTTTTAGCAGTGATAACTAGTTGTAAACAACAAACTTTTAATTCAAATTCTGGAGATGGCAACCTTGGTGGTAATGACTGCTCATCTTACTCAGGCTCAGACCTAAGATTCTGTGATGCTCAAAATGTTATTTTAAAAAGGTGTGTTGGTTGTCATAGTGGCTATCATAATATTTATGCTAGCTATACAGAAGCTGATTACAAATCAAACTTTCTTATCACTGCTGGTGATAGTGCGGGATCAACTCTTTTTTCCATTTTATTAAATGAAGGAGGTAACATGCCTAAAGATGGCAAGCCACTTCCAGATGAAGAATACACAGCACTAATGGAGTGGATCGATGGTGCTTCTAAATAATTAATTGAATAAGTATCCAAGTTCTAATTTCCACATGGCCGATTGAAAATTACTCATCATATTCATACCGATACCAAAATTTAAACCTTTCCACTCCCAAGTTGAGTCAATACCATAACCATAGGTAAACAACGTTTTTGGTTCTATGGTCTTTGTTTGAGAGTCTTTTAGGTTAATCGTTCTATACATTAATGGAAAAGATAGCCCAAAGCTAGCAGCTTTAAATGGAGAGACCCAATTAAAACTTGTGTTAAAAAAACCTCCAACACTTGATGCATTCTTAGTGAAATAATTGTTCTTCTCACCTACTACTGCAGTACCAGAAAAAGCCCCTACTAGGTAGCGGGAGAAGTAAACTTGGCTTTGAGACCTAAAATCTAAAGCCACCATATTAGCATTTGTATTTGAAATTAAAATCGTCTCTGTACCGTTTATTTCATCTTTCAAAGTAAACTTATCATTCCAAAATAATTTACCTACAGTGACACCAAACCTGAACTTTGAGACTTCGTTTTGAATGGCCTCTTCAAATTTAACAATCTTATCTTGACCTGCTTCAGCGAGAGAAGAGATATCCCCATCAGCTGTTGCTGCTAAGTGATAAAAAATCTTGGCCAAACGTAAATCTTTTTTAAAATCCTCTTCCTCTTCTTGCTTAAGCTTCACAAACTTTAATAATAAATTTCCAAGTTTATAGTAAACGGCTGCAAGTTCATCTGATACTTCATCATCAAAATCTTCTAGTGAAGACTTTTTGATTTTTATAAAATGGTTTCTATAGTCCATTTCAAAGTGGACTTTTAATAAAGCAACAAATGAATTTTTGGCGTTCTTATACTCGTTTAGAATCTCATAGTTTGAACCAAGTAAAAGATAAACTCTTTTATCAGATCGATTTTTAAATGGTTTAAAATATTTTAAAAGAACCCTATTTGATTTTTTAAAGTTTCCTTTTTTATGATAACGAACTGCAACTTTAAAGACATCAATTTTAGCACTGACCTTAGGAGCTATAACAAAAAATGCAATGGTGAATAGAATTAAATTCTTTAAAACCATAAATGCAACTGCCCCGCCATATCCCATATATCTTCAGAGGTAACCACTTGGCTAAAACTCTTTTTATTATAAATATCAAAACGTAATTCAACTCCATGAATTGGAAACCACTGAATACCAGGACCCATCCTATAAAGATGGCCATCTTCTTCAATGTTTTCTTTTAAGTATTCAAAAGTGATTAATGTATGTAGACCTCTGCGCATTCGCACATAGTTTTGTGATGTTAGGTACTGTGATGTTGTTTCAGACTTATCCTTAAATATTGTTTTTGTAACTTGTCCATACTCAAGCATAATAGCAGAC
>CAXGOD010000350.1:0-3466 GCA_964011245.1 uncultured Bacteriovoracaceae bacterium
CGTGTCATCTACTCGGGTATGCTTTGCTTAATTTGAGCGCATATAAAACCATATTATAATGACATATACACAACCCAAGGATCATATGAAAAAGATTTTATTTCTATTAGTATGTATTGCGTCATTTAATATTTATTCAGTCGAACGTCCAGATCTAGCACTAGATATTCAACATCAATTTGTATGTAAAAGTGGAAAATCATTAAGTGGTAATAAATATAAATCTGCTTGTCGCAAATTATCTAAAACAGCGGATTCTATGCTTTTTATGTATATAGATATGAAGGATGCTCTCCTATTTCACAATCAACTTGTGAGTGAAGAGGGCCTCGGGTCAGTTTACTCTTGGTGTAAAAGAGAATTAGTAGATCCTACATCAGGACTTCCGACTAGAATCGGTGTTGACTGCGTTATTCATGCAACAGATAAAAAAAATCCTATTCACAAGGGTCAATTAGCAATTAACTATATTAGACCAAACTCAAATTTAATAGGCATAAACATTTCTTACCTAGATAGTAATGTGGAATATTATTTGGAGTTAGTTGAAGTTACTTCAAGTTCTAAAAGCAAAAGGATACTCTTTAAAAAACCATTATAAAGCCGATCGAATATCCATTAAAATTTTGTGATAGAAATATGACTTTGGCCTATTTGAACCTTGTTCATGGTCAGGCATAAGAATAAGACCTTTTGTTTTAAATAGTAGCTCTTTAATTTCTGGGTTTTGAAGTACTTTTGCTTTTGTTGCATTGTAAATGATTTGGTAATGCAGACCAGATCCTGCCCCCATATCTTTGTAATTAAACTTAATACCTTGATAGCTAACCCAATCGACATCATTTTGTTTATTAATTTTATTGGCCTTATCCCCTGCTTTTTTAGAGTCAAAACCATGCATCAGATAAACTTGCTCACGAGTATATGGGTAACCCTTAAACGTGTTACGAATGTCTGTTGCATCATGAGCTTCAGGATATTTCATCCCTTGCCATAGTCCTTCAATAGATTCGTATTGGATCCCATCTAATGTAAAGGAAGAGTGTCCTAGATTGCTAAAAACTCCTAATTCATTTCTTTTAGAAAGAATTAACTCTCCTTTTTTACACTCATGAGGCAGTATCTCCCAAGAACCACTTCTTTGGGCATCAGGAACCTTCTGCCACCAATGCGCAGGGTAGCTCCCAGCGAAGGCGATATTTGTAAGAAGAAATAGAGATAGAAGTAATTTAACCAAAATTATAAAATAAACTGCACTGCAGCTGGTAAGTGATCAGAAAAACCTTCGTAAGATTTCGCATTAAATCTCTTTGGAATATTTTCATCAAAGTTTACAGCACCTGTATCAAAATCTGTCCACTCTAAATCAAAAACCATAAAGCTTTTATTAACAATATCAAATGAACTATAATCAACAGTTACTTTTTTATCTGAGATACTAGATTTTAAAACAAAAATTCTATCAAGTGATTCCCACTCTCCACGATACCAATGAGTTCCAAGAGCTGATTCATTTGTATACATTCTTCCTTTAGCTTCAACATCTTCAAAGATTGGAAGTATATTCATATTGATTCCATGGGGCATATCATCATGAGTTTGATTAAAGTCACCTGTTGCAACTACAAGATCAGACTTAACAGCAACAGCTGCATTGGCAAGAACCTCAGAAGCAATTAGTCTCGTTTCATCATTGTTCCCTTGGCTCGGCCAGTGATTACCAAAAACAGTTACTGTTTTTCCTTGAACATTAAATGTAGTCTCTAGGATTCCTCTCGTTGTTCTGTTTTGTGCTGGAGTAATATCAACTTTATGTAATTTTTCAGATATAACTGGATATTTAGAGATCATCCCAATATCAATTCCTCTAGTGTCTGGACCTTCAATTAATGAGAAGTACTTATAACCTAATTTTGTAAGTCCTTGTTGAACCAATAATTTTAAAGCATTCATATTTTCAACTTCTTCAAGAACAACAATGTCTGCGCCTTTTCCATTATTGTATGAAAGGATTACCTTAGAAAGGTTTTTAATTTTCGCTGCTAAAGTTTGTTTACTCCAGTCTAGTTCAAAGCAATTCTTTCTATAATGACGACTTCTTATTGAAGCACAATATTTTTGAACTTCTTTAGATCTTTGTTTAAAAGCTAATGGTAACCAAGTATAATCTTTTTTACCATTATCGTGAGTTGTATCAAAAAGGTTCTCTGCATTGTAAGTCATAACAGAAACTGATTGACCAAACGCTGTAGACGTTAATAATAGAAATAGAACTGATGCTAAAAATTTCATTTGTACCCCATTCTCATATTGTGTGGAGTAATTTTGTCAGTTTTGAAACGCTTTGTCACATATTAAGTACAATAATACCAACTATAAGTTTAACTAATAATAAGAGCGCTAAATTATGAAAATTATTACACTACTACGAATACACATAATGACATGGGTATTAATTACGCTTTGCGTTCTTGCACCATACATCCTTGTTAGGATATATCTTCCAAGTGTACCCTATGCACTTTATTACTACTTAACTGTTTTAGCGGCCATCAAATACATAATTTATCAAGATCAGGCCTATAGAAATAGAATAAGACCTAAGCTTCAAAGCTTTTTATACAAGGAGCTAAAAAAGCAACCTTCCAAACAAGAGATCATTACTCGTATAGAGTCCATGATCATGACTAGGGATGTATCTTTAGTCATTTTCGCAATTTTTGGAATTTTGGTGAATATTATACTTTGATCTGCCAATCATCTCTTTTCATCAATCTTCCCGATTGAATCATTAAAAGATCTAGCTTTATCTCTGTAGATAATAGTCCGTCAGGATTTTTCATCTCATACGCCCCATTATCATCAACAAGCTTAGAAATTGGTGTAAGTACAGAAGCTGTTCCACAAGCGAAAGCTTCAGTACATTTACCATCTTTAATATCATTAATGAGCTCATCAATAGGCATTTTTCTCTCTACAACTTTAAAGCCTTTATCCGCGGCCAATTGAAGAATAGAGTTTCTAGTAATCCCTTCAAGGATTGTATCTGAAATTTCAGGAGTGTGAAATTCATTATTAATTACAGCAAAGAAATTCATTCCTGAAAGCTCTTCGATATATTTATGTTCAGCTGCATCTAACCATAGGGTTTGATCACAACCAACATCATCTAACCTCTTGAATGACTTCAAACTTGCAGCATAGTTGCCACCAGTTTTTGCATAACCAGTACCACCTTTTGAAGCTCTGGCTCCTTCTCTTTCAATATAGACACTTACATTAGGTCTTGTGAAGTAATTACCACTAGGACAAGCTAATACAAAAAATGAGTATGTTTTAGATGGTCTTACACCCAATGTAGGTTCAGTTGCTATCATAAATGGACGTAAATAAAGTGAAGCACCAACTTCAATAGGAATAAAATTACGACAGAGGTCTGTTATAACACTACAGGCCTCAATAAACA
>CAXGOD010000351.1:0-3461 GCA_964011245.1 uncultured Bacteriovoracaceae bacterium
GTGCTGGTAGTGGATCAATTGGCTTAGAGGCCATTTCCCGTGGTGCTGATTCAGCATGCTTTATTGAGATGAATCCGAAAGCTTATAAAGTATTACAAACAAACATTAATGCATTTCAAACTAAATATGGAGAATTGGAGTTAAGTTCACAAAAAAGTGACTTTGATAAATGGCTTAAAAATTTCTTTAAAGAGTATGAAATCTTAAGTGATGAGAAAAAATCAAGTTTTATCCTTTTCTTTGACCCTCCATATGAAAAAGTTGATCTTTATGAAAAGTTTTTTACTCTTCTAAAAGAAAACTCTTTCAAGGGCATTGCTGTAGTTGAGGGATGTCGTCAAAAAACAATGGCTCTAGAGGATTTCATAATAAAGTTTGGAGAACCTGACAGGAATTATCAGCAGGGTACTAGCTTTTTGTATCTTTATGATTACAATTGATTAGAGACAAATTTTTTTCCTGGGGATAGTTATGAGCGAAAAGACTGCTCTTTATGCAGGATCATTTGATCCTTTTACAAATGGACACTTAGATATTGTTAAACGTGCATTGAAGATATTTGATGAATTAACTATTGTTGTTGCTATCTCTCCAAGCAAAAAACCTTTTTTAGAAAAAGAAATTAGAGTAAGTCTGCTTGAAGATATTTTTAAAGATGAACCAAGAGTTAAAATTGATTCATGGGATGGTCTACTAGTTGATTACGCAAAAAACAATAATATTAAATCAGTTGTTAGGGGACTTCGGCCAACTGGAGATTTTGAGATCGAATTTCAAATGGCATCCATGAATAGAAAGCTTGTTAAAGATATTGAAACTGTATTTTTAATGACAGGTGAAAATTTGTACTATATTTCATCTTCACTTGTAAAAGAGGTTTTTAGTCACGGAGGGGATGTTAAAGATTTTGTTCCAACTGAGGTTTATGAAGAATTGAAGAAAAAAAGAGGATAATATGTTTTTAAGTTCTAGAGTTGTTGAAGCGAACGAAAGTGTAACATTAAAAGTTAACGAAAAAATTAATCGCCTCGCCCGAGGTGGCAAACATATCTATAATATGACAGCTGGGCAGTTACCCTTTAAACCGGCACCAGAATTTATTAAAGTTATTGGACAGCAATTAAATTTCCTAAAAAGTTATCAATATAGTTCAGTCTCTGGCGTTACGAAGTTAAGATGTAAGTTTATGGAATATGTTTCAAGTAAAAGAGACATAAGTTTTAAAGATATTGATGATACAACTTTTGATTGTATTGTGAGTAACGGAACAAAACATACACTTTATAATATTTTAGGGGCCTTGATAAATCCGGGGGATGAGGTTGTTCTCCTTACTCCTTATTGGGTTTCATATCCAGAGATGATTAAGTTTTGGGGAGGGGTGCCACTTATTGTGCAGTCGAATTCTTTTGATGCCTTTACTCCACATATTGATGATATTAAAAAGTTAATATCTCCAAGAACAAAAGCAATCATCGTTAATAGTCCAAATAACCCTTCTGGGATTCATTACTCAGATAATTGGATGCAAGACTTTGCTACCTTTTTAAAGGACTATCCAGAATTAGCTGTTATTAGTGATGAGCTCTATAGTGAGTTATCTTACTTTGATCCAAAGCCTACATATTTTTATCAACATGAGCCATCTCTTTTAAAGCAGACAATTATAGTCGATGGGATTTCAAAGTCATTCGCTTGTACAGGCTTAAGGATTGGTTATTGTATTGGAGACAAAAAATTAATTGATGGGATGAGCAAACTTCAATCGCAAACTACATCGGGAGCAAACAGTTTAATTCAAAAAGCATTAATCGAATTTGACTTTGATTTGCTGGATAACTTTTTTGATCCAGTTAAGATTCAACTTCGCCAATGTGCCCAAATTGTTAGAGAAACGTTTAGGGCCGAAAATTTATCTCATTGTTGGTATCAAACAACTTCTGGGTTTTATTATTTTATAGATCTTACCCGTATGCCTGTGTACGAAAGATTTGCAGATGAGCATCACTCAGATAAGTCAGAAGAAATGGTAAATGCATTACTAGAAGAAACTGGTGTGGCTCTTGTTCCAGGAGCAGCTTTTGGTTATCCAAACTCTGCTAGGATGAGTATGACCCTAGAACTTGCTCCTTTTGAAGAAGCACTCACTAAGTTAGTGAAATTTCTTGCCACAAAGTAGCAAGATTTTCCCACTCAAATCATTAGTCGTTAACTAGGTACAATAGTATTAGGGCATTCTTTATATTATTTGGGGCTTTATGCGCGAGCTAGTTTTATTATTCATTATTTTCTTATCTTTTTCGTGTGCGAAAACAGAGGAAGAGCTTGTTGATTCATCTAAGAGAGAGGCCCTACATCATTTAACTGGTAGTTACTGTTCCAAGGCTAAAACAGCTCTTGATCAAGTTGATTATCAAACGGATGATGCTGCATATATTAGACTGTATTCAGATGTATACGCTTGCATGGCCGGATACTCACAATTAACAACTGTTATAGAGAATCTAAGTACAGTTACAGCGAGTAGTACAGATCTTTTTAAGACATTAGCCGCTCTTCAAGCATCTCAGGTTGAAACTGTCGGAGATAGCACGGCTTACGTAAATCTTAATAAAGCCATTACTGAACTTTTAAAAGGCGGAGCTGCTACCGAATCTTCTGCTACAACGAGAATTGCAAAGTTCGGTGCTCGTGAGGCTGGAGATATTCATTATCAAGCTTTATTTTTAATACTCATACAACTTGGTAAATTTTTAAAATACCATGGAGATGCAGGTGTTGACGGGACCAAAGGTGGTGGTGGAAGTTGGAACTGTCTGATTCAGTACACTGATGCAACAGCTATAGGTTATATTACTGGTGGTACTGATACCTGTGATGTTGGAACTGTTAATTCCACTTCGGCAGAAACTTTAATTGCAGCCTCTACTTACATTCCAAAGATTTGTGAACTAACAGTATTGTTTAATAACTTAAGAGACATTTTTTCTAATATAACCTTTTCTTCTAACAGTTCAGAGTTAGGGGACGCTGTTAATATTGGAGGAGTTTTAGATTCAGCGGTAACAGCTGCTGAAGTTTTAACATCAGAGATAGCGATAGGAACTTATAAAGTTATTCTAGGTCAGGATGCTTGTGAGACTCAAGCTGAATCAGAAAGTAATAATGCTGAAGAAGGTCAGAGATTCTTTGCGGCACTTCTGGAGAACTTACACCAATAATGAAAAATTTAATATTTATTATAGGAATTCTTTTTGTTTTTGAAGCTATCGCAAGAGAGGATAGGTATCTTGGTCGCTCGCCTCGTGGACTTCTTATGGGAGATGCTTACACGGCTTTAGCCGATGATGAGTATACACTTTTTTATAATCCAGCTTTGCTTGCTCGCCATGGGACAAAAGGATTTTCTTTTTGGCCTATAAATCCATCAATAACAGTTACTAATATTTTAAAAGATCCGG
>CAXGOD010000352.1:0-3454 GCA_964011245.1 uncultured Bacteriovoracaceae bacterium
CAGGATCAATCTCCAGAGTGGTACTATAAAGACAACAAAGGTATTGCCACAACACTAAATAAAAAGTACTTTGCCAAGCAATTAAAAAAGGTGGCATGTCCAAAACAAAATGACTAAAACAGTATTAGGAATAGAAACAAGTTGTGACGATACAAGTATTTGTATCTTAAAAGAAACTTCAAATTCACCTGAGGTTCTAGCACACGTTAGCTTTACTCAAGAAGAAATTCTTAGAAAGTGGGGTGGAATTGTTCCTGAAATTGCGGCCAGAAATCATCTTCAAAAAATAACTCCTTTGCTAGAAGAGGCATTTTTTCAGGCTAAGCTAGACCCAAGTGATATTGACCTTATTGGAGTAACAACACTCCCAGGTTTATTAGGACCTCTTCTAACTGGGCTTAATGCAGCTAAAACAATATCTCTTATTCATCAAAAACCAATAGTTAGTGTAAATCACTTATTTGCTCATATGGAAGCAATTCATCTAACAGAGTCTGTAAGTTATCCTTATTTAGGACTTCTTATTAGTGGTGGTCACTCTGTCTTTTTCTGGGTTACGGACAAGGAAAAGTTTGAAGTTATAGGCAGTACTATTGATGATGCTGCCGGGGAGGCCTTTGATAAAGGTGGAAAACTTTTAGGACTTGGTTATCCAGCAGGAAGAATCATCGATAATTTAAGTAAGTTTGGTGATAAATATGCCTATGAGTTTCCTATTGGACTTAAATCAAGTACTGATGCTCGCATGAGTTTTTCAGGTCTAAAGACTGCTTTAAGAGTGAAGCTTGAGAAAGAAAAAGAACTAATCCCTGAAGTACCAACTCAATTTGATACTAAAGAAGATAAATACCAAGCTTTTTATAACTTATGCGCTTCTTACCAAGATGCCATTGTACGCGCTTTAGTATTTAAAACAAAATACGCCAAAAGAATCATCAAAGAAAAATATAATATATCTAACTACCCCATCGTTTTAGGTGGTGGAGTTGCTTGTAACTCTGCAATTAGATCTGCATTTAAAGAGAAATATCAAAATGTAAAAATAGTTTCACCGCAGTTTTGTACTGATAATGGGGCCATGATTGCGAACTTTGCACTTCGAAATGCTGATCAAGCAATTGATTTTCCAAAATGTCTCGAATTAGACTCAAGAGGAAGGTATATTGATAAGAAGGATTTTAACTGATGGCAAAACACCCTAGAGCGAATAAAGAATTAGGACAACACTTTTTAAAAGATCAAAGTGTTATTGAAGGTATTACTCAAGATTATAGTCAAGAGTGTGATGTTATCGTTGAAGTAGGGCCAGGCCCAGCAATTTTAAGTGGTGAGCTAGCTAAACACGACAAACCTTTTTATGTGATTGAAATGGATGCCCGTTTTATTATTCAACTTGCGCCAATTGTAAAAAAAGAACATATTTTTATGCAAAATGCTCTTGAGTTTAATTGGCAAAACTTTATAACTGATAATAAGCTTGAAGATAAAAAGATATGGCTTGTTTCAAACCTTCCATACAATGTAAGCTCACCTTTATACATATCATTTATGCAGATCCCTCAAATCAAATATTTGACTTTGATGTTTCAAAAAGAAGTTGGTGAAAAAACATATTTAAGACAAACAAAAAAGAATCAAATGGGTTCTTTACTTAGCTTATCCATGAATTACTTTGACTCAAAACTACTTTTAAAAGTTTTACCTGGAGCATTTAGTCCTCCACCAAAAGTAGACTCAGTTGTTGTGACTTATGAAAGAAAAGAAGAACCTGTTATCCCACTAGAAGATTTTTCAAACTTTGAAAGTTTTCTTAGAATTCTATTTCAAATGAAAAGGAAACAATTAGGCTCCGTGCTTAAAAGTCATGTCCCAAAAGATAAAAAAGATGAATTTTTTACACAGGCCCATGTAGAAAGTACCATCCGTGCAGAAGCATTAACTCTTACTCAGGTCTACGCTCTTTACAATAGCTATCAAAGTGTGAAATAGACCTTAAATGATCAAAATATTTAGTCTTTTAATTCTTATGAGCTTTTCAGCTTATGCAAATATCGGTGACTACTTTGGTAGCTCTGCAGCGACAGTTGGAATTAGTGGCCAAGCAAACTTTAATGATGAAGACGCTTCAAATAATCAGTATGCTGGAAGTCTTATAGCGGGACAGAAGAAAACTGCTTACTCTTTTAACTTCTTTGCCATTGATATGAACTTCAAAAAGATCAATAATGTCGTTGTATCAAGTCCTATGAATAGTGCAGAATCTACAGAAAAGTACGGCAATGTAGATACTGATTATGATAATCAATATATTTTAGGAATACATGGAAGTTTTAATCTCTTTAAAAGACTTTCAACTAAGCTAAATTTATCTGTTTATGTTCCAACAGAAAAGATGCTTGAAGCTTCAACAGGTGATCCCTACAGACCTGAGTATGTAATGTACCGCAGTCGATTTTTAAGAACAATCTTTCTTGTTAATCTTGCCCATCAATTTGACGAACTTGCTGTGTCTATTGGGGGTCTTAGTGGGTTTCAAAGTAATGGGGAAACTTATGTTGTTGCCCGAGAAACAGGTTCAAGTAATCCCCCAAGTAACGGAAAGATGAGCTTTAATGCCCGCCCAAGTATGGCCTTAACATTTTCAATAAGTAAAAAGTTTGAAAACTCAAAGGTCTACTTCTCTTACCAAGATGAAATGAAAAATGAATTAAGCAACCATGCAAGTGGTTATACCCCTATTGGTGCTTCGTCTTTAAAGTATGATTGGGACTTATCTACTATGCTTTATTATGATCCAAGAATTTACCGCCTTGGAGCTACAACTAAGATAAATTCAATAGAGCTTTTTGGGACATTAGAATATCAAGACTGGTCAGGTTATGCTTCTCCAGTTCTAGAGATGAATAATAATGGTGGATTCTTATTAGGCACAAATAATAAAGAGAATTTCACAACCAGAAATATTATTGTTCCTAAACTAGGTATGAGTTATAAAAATGAAAAGCATACTTATCTTGCTGGATTAAGTTATCGACAATCCCCACTTGATCTAAAAGAAGGTGCTAGTGGAAATTCAATTGATACAGATGCAACGATTTTTTCTTTTGGCTACTTAAGAGAATTTTCGGCCATTGGACAGAATTTTACTTTTAATTCAGGAGCCCAGTATCATGAACTTAAAACCACAAAGATCACCAAAAGCCCTAACCGTGAAAATGGTGACGCAGGGGAAAAGATTGGGGCCAGTGAATACGAAGCCGGTGGGAATGTAATCGCTTTAAGTTTTGGATTAAGTTGGATACTATAAATTTATGTCTGGTATAAAGATCATTACAAAAAATAAAAGAGCGGGTTATGACTATTTCTTAGAAGAGAAGTATGAAGCAGGGCTCGTTCTCAAAGGAACAGAGGTAAAGTCTATTAGAGGCGGCAAAGCTACTATGGGAGAGGCCTA
>CAXGOD010000353.1:0-3450 GCA_964011245.1 uncultured Bacteriovoracaceae bacterium
GCTAAGGTATCAACATCAATATTAAAGTTATCATGGTTTAGAAACTCTCCTACTGGCTGAAGATTGATTTCAGAAGTATATGGAAGGTTTAAAAGCATTTTCAGCGCTGCTTTTTCTTCTGCTAAATAAGCTTCAAACTTCAAAAATTCATCTCTTAATCTTAAAGTTCTATCCTTTAAAGAGAGTAATTCTGATTCATTAACCATTCCAAGAGCAACTTGTGCTTCTTTACTTACGATTAAGTCTTCCATTAACGTTAATTCGTATGCTGTTAAGTTAGCTAAACTTTCTTCTTTCAAAAAAGAATAATATAAAGTTGCAACTTGATTTTTGATATTTTCTCTTAAGGCCTTAAGATTATAACTTTCAGCGTTTCTAAGATCTTTTTGTTTTTGAACATAATACCATTTTGATGGTAATGACGTTGCAAGCTCTAAAAGAATTAATGTACTAAATGCACTTGTGTAATAAATTACTAAAGCGTCACCTACTCCATATGGAAAATAATTGGCCCTAGCCTGTCCAATCTTACGTTGCGCTTGAAAGAGTCTTTCATATGCAATCGCAAGATCTATATTTTCACCAACCGCTAACTCTTTTGCTTCTTCTAATGAAATTGCATTCTCTTTAGGTTGTAGAACTGAGTCAACTCTATCTAAAACCATCAATGCATTTCCAGCATTAGCAGACGCTTGTAGAGCGAAAACAGCTGATAAAATGATTAATAATAACTTTTTCATAAGTATTGCCTATTGTTTATAAAGTTACACTTGTAATAAGTTCTACTCTCTCTCCAGAAACAAGAAGAATAGTTGCCTTAACAGTTTTTACACCTGTCATCTTTACTTTTGTATAAAGAGATAAGTTACCAGAAGTATTTAAAACTCTATTGTTAAAGATATCGCCTTCGTAAACAACGCTTACAATCTGTGACTTTAACTCATCAGAAATTTCAACATCTACATTTATAGCTTTCCTACCAAATCTTAATGATTTTACATTTACAGCTAAGTCAGCTGACTCATATGCCGAAAGATCATAATCATTTAAAGAGGCATCTAATCCTAGAAGTCTTTTTGTTTCTGCCACTTGAACTTCTCTTTCCATAGTTAATGTAACAAGACTTCTTTCTTCTATTAAAACTGCTTGTTGGGCCTTCACAAGTTCAGCAAGAGTTGCTTGTCCACCTTCATATAGCTCACGAACTCTTAAAAGGTTTGTTTCAGCAACAACAACTAAAAGTTTTTGGTTTTCAATTCTTTGTGCTGTGTTTTCTAATTTAGTATATGCATAAGCGATTTGATTGCTAATTTCATTAGCTATTTTTTCACCTTTTAATGCAATTTCTCTTGCTTTTGATTTTTCAATTCTTAAAGCTGCTGGATATCCAAATCCAATCCCAGAAAAACTTATAAATGACCATCTTGCCGATTGAGTCATAAATCTAGCACCTTCTGCCATAAAAAGATTTGCCTTTAACTCTGGTGCATTGTCTAAACCTAAGGCTATAGCTTCTTCAACTGTTTCAGGTAGAACATCAGTGTTTTGAACAATATCAGCTAATTCGATTTCCATTGTAGGATTTCTGTTTGTAGCTAAAAGCAAACTTTCCTTTTGCGCTGCAATTACTGAATCTATAACAAAAATAGATTGTTTATGTTGTAGTAGGGACCTTAAAGCTGTAAATGTATCAGCTTCACTTCCAACACCAAGTGCTTCTAGGTTTTGAGCTGTTTCAAGAACTTCTTCTAAAATTTTCTCTTCTTTAGTTAGTGAATCTCTCATCTTTTCTTGATGCTTAACATTGATAAAAGAAAGAGTTAGATCCTTTAAGATATTTAGTTTGATAGAGTCAGAAATATATTTTTCAGCAACTGCTAATTCTTGACTTGCTTCATACTCAAACCAACCAGATGGAGTAGGTACAAGAGAGTAAAGCATTGCATATGTATTGTTCCAAAAAATTAGTTGAAAATCTAAGCCTGGAAGAAACTCACCAAGTTTAACCTTAACGTTTTGTTGAGCTTGGTAATACTTTTCGTATTGGATCTTTACATCTAGATTATCGTCTAGAACTTCTTCTCGTAGTTGTTCTAATGTTAGAACTTCTGCTGCATAACTACCAAAAGAGATAGTTGCTAAACAGATGAGAAATACTAATTTTCTAACAAATGAGTTCATGTGTTTACTCCCCTAAAACCATAAAAATGGCCGATTAAAAATATTTTTAACGCATATATACTTCTTTTGCCGCATAATCTATCTTTTTTTTATGAACCTTGGTACACAATTTGCTGAACTGAGTAATAAATACAGTCTTTTTTTTGTTAAAAAACCTCATTATCTATCTGATTTTCCATTAATTTTTATGAGCTTTAAGCAAAGGAAGTTCTTACCCTCTAAAGAAAAACTTTAGTTCGCATTATCCTATTATTAACCACAAAGGAACTTTTGAGACATTTATGCAGCTTAAATTGTTACTCCAGTTATTAATCGTTTTTTCATTATCTTTTTCATGTAAGGATAAAGATCCTACTGATCCAATTATTAACTCCGGACCCAATGATCCAAGTCATCCACTTGATCCTCCTCCTCTTCCAAGTCAAAGCATGAATACATATTTACCACTTGGTGTTGGTGGTGGTGGTGCTATGAGTGGAATTGCTTTAAGTCCCTATAGTGATTTGTGGTTTGTAGGAACTGATATGGGTACCTTATTTAGAAGCACCGATAAGGGTTTAAACTGGATTCCAGTGAACCATTACCAGGCAGATTTTGATTCAAGGCTTGAGTTATCTGTTTCTCCAGGGTTTAGTGCTGATGGCACTACTATTTTTCATGTATCTGCAGGAATTAATCCAAAAAGAAGTTTAGATTCTGGCCTATCATTTCAAAGTATAGATATGAATCTTGCAAGCAATGAACGTGTTGTTTACTGGAGTGAAGATAGTCAAAATGAAAATATTGTATTTGCAGGAACAACTGAAGGTTTACTAGTAACAAATAATAAAGGTCTTACCTGGTCTCGGACTAATGTAGTGGCCTCCGAAGCTAAAGGCACATATATTGATCATCACAACGATGTAACAAAAATATACCATGCTACAAAAAATAAAATATATTCTTCAATAAATAATGGACAAAGTTTTAGTGTCGTTTACACTCCATCTAAAAAAATCAGAATGTTTACTGGCGGCAGAGATTCAAGCGGCCTTACCCTAGCATTTGGAGATAATGATGGAAATGGAGCATGTACCTGGGCAATGGCGTATGTAAACGATTGGGGCCAAGATGCTATTAACGATAACTTAAATACTTGTGGTTTTGCTTGGATAAAAAAAGGGAATAATGATTTTATAAAGACAAATCAGTCTGTTGGTGATCACTTAAAAATGTCTGAAAATGATTCACAAACTATTTATACCACTGGTGGTAAGTTATGGATCAGAC
>CAXGOD010000354.1:0-3446 GCA_964011245.1 uncultured Bacteriovoracaceae bacterium
AAAAATGACATGAAGACTGCTCTTTATGTTCATTCTCGTTACCTTGACCTTAAAAACAATCCAGACTGTGATATTACTGAGTTTTGGTTAATTTCAAATACCAAGTTTAGTAAGGACGCCATTGAGTACGCTCATTGTGTAGGTCTGCACCTACTTGGTCCCAATTACCCAGAGCATAATGCTCTAGCAGACTTGGCCAAAAAGACTCAAATACATCCCGTTACTTGTTTAACAAGTTTAAAGAAGTCACAAGCAAAACAACTTCTTAGAAAAGGGATTGTGCTAACATATGATATTAAAAAATTTTCTGAAAAGTTCGATAGCCTAGGTTTAACAGATGAGCAAAAACATAATGTCATAGCTGAAGTTGAAGCACTCAAAAGGCAAAAAAATGGAAATTAAATTTCTAGGGGCTACTCAAACTGTTACTGGTTCAAAACATCTTGTAAAAGGTACTGAGCACAATATCCTAGTTGACTGTGGTCTTTATCAAGGCCCAGATTCTGATAAACGTAATAAAGAGATTGAAGTTACATTAGGTGATGAAAAGATTGATGCCATTGTTCTGACACATGCTCATTTAGATCATTGTGGATATATACCTAAGCTCTATAAATCAGGTTTCAGAGGTCCTATTTTTTGTACTGCTGCTACTTTTGATATTGCTAGTATTGTCATGAGTGATAATGCTCGTATTCAAAGTATGGAAACTAAAAAGGCTAATAAAAATATTAACAAAACCAGTCATGAACTGACACCCATGTATACTCAAACAGAGGTCAATCAAGCCATGGCCAACTTTCAGGTTATTGAATTTGGTGATGAGTTTTCATGGAATGAATTTACATTCAAATTCAAAAAAGCTGGCCATATTTTGGGAGCAGCAAGCCCGATTATTGAATCAACAGATCAAAGAATTCAGTTTTCTGGTGATCTAGGAAGAGATGACGATCTTGTAACTCACCCACCTGCAAGGCCAGAGAAAGTAGACACCCTGGTGCTAGAATCAACCTATGGCGATAGACTACACCTTGAAGAAAACCTTTCAGAGAAACTTAAAGGAATTTTTTCTACTGCAAAGAAAAAAGGAAGTGCTATTATTATTCCTGCTTTCAGTGTTGGCCGTTCACAAACAATGATGAAGGTTCTCTATGATTTTTTTAAAAATAATCCAGAGTTAAAGCTACCTGTCTATGTGGACTCACCAATGACTCAAGAAGTGACTGAACTCTATTCTAAATATAAAAATGATCATAAAATTTCTATGAACATATTAAACAAAATTAAAGGCCAGTTTAACTTTATCCAATATAAAAATGAACGAGAAAAGCTAGATAAAATGATAGATGCCCATATCATTTTAACTGCCGGTGGCATGATGACTGGTGGAAATATTCTACATCACTTAGCAGTAAAAGGTGACAATGAAGATAACTATATCTTCATCATAGGCTTCCAATCACCTGATTCTCTTGGGTTTGAATTACAAGCAGGTAATACAACTCATAAGCTAGAAGGAAAAACAGTACATATTCAAGCTAAGATTGTAGAAATCCCAACTCTTTCTAGTCATGCCGATCATGATGGATTAATTAAATGGGCAAAAGCAAGTGAAGCGAAAAAAATATTTATAACTCACGGTGAAGACTCTTCTAAATCAAAACTTTTAGATGATCTAAAAAGACAAACTCTTGCTGAAGTGATTGTTCCTAAACTTAGCGAAGAATATAAAGCTTAATATTTAATTCCACAGCCTTCTGCTTCTCTAAATTGCTTAAAACTCTTTGGAAGTTTTCCTGTTTTAGTTAAAGACTTTAGAGCTGCAAAAACATAGTTTTTTCTTTTACTAATTTTTTTGTCACCAAAAACATCATTATCGATAGCTCCTTGGTAAACAACTTTCCCCTTATTAATAATAACCATATGAGGAGTTACGTGAGCCCCGTATTTCTTACCAATTTTTCCACCAATATCTAGAACGATTGGATATTTAATTCCCATTCTTTGTTTCCAAGCATAATAACGATAAGCGTCAGTGGCGTATTTTTCACCGGAACTGTCGATCCCAATCCATACAATGTCTTTAAACTTTTTATGTAGCTTAATCATCGTTTTCTCTTTTGCATGTCGTGTCGTAAAACTACAAGTTGGGCAATGCCACTCAAGAACTACTATTTTTTCATTAAAACTAGATAACTTATATTCTTTTCCTGTATTCACTTCTTTTAAGGAAAAGTCAGGTGGTATTGAGCCTTTTGGTAGTTTCGCATAGGCAAAAGAGCTAAAAATAAATAATAAAACCATAAATATTGAGATTTTTTTCATAACAAAAAGCTAATTGAAAAAAATTTACCTGTAAAGTGCCTGTTCCACTTATTCTCTATGCGTCATAAGTTTTACTTATCTACTCAAAAAAGGTAAAAATTTAGCAACTTATCTTAACGCGTCCAGGAGAAAAATATGGATAAATTCTATACGGATTTAGGACTTAAAAATACAATCAAAACTCACGCCAACATGCCAAGCAGCTTCTTAATTCAAGAAACAGTACGAAGAGGATTAGGACAATTAACAAAAGATGGATCTTGCTTAATTGAAACAGGAAAGCACACTGGTAGGTCTGCAAAAGACAGATATATTGTTAAGTCTCCTACAACTGAAAATACAGTTTGGTGGGAAAACAACCTAAACCCAATGACTCCGGAAACATTTGCTGAGCTAAAAGCTTTAGCAATTGAAAACTTAAACTCTTTTGATGAGTTATTTATTAATGAAAAAAGCATTGGTGCTCATGAGACTCACAATATTGGGTGTCGATTAGTTACTCCAGAGCCTCAATACTGCACTTTCACAAATTATTTATTCAGAGAAAAAATAAGAGACTTCAATGATACAGACTTTACTGTGCTTCACTGTCCAAGACTAAATTTAGATACAAGCAAATATGGAGTTAGATCTGAAACTTGTATAGTTACTTGTTTTGACACAAATACAACATTAATCTTTGGCACTCGTTACGCTGGAGAAATCAAAAAATCGATGTTCTCTGTTATGAACTACAGACTACCTGAAGCTGGAATTCTTCCAATGCATGCAGGAGCTTCAAAGATGAAAAATGGTGAAACATCCGTATTCTTTGGTTTATCTGGAACTGGAAAAACTACTTTATCAACTGATGAAGGCTGTTTAATCATAGGTGATGATGAGCACGGATTAAGTGATGATGGTGTTTATAACTTTGAAGGTGGTTGTTATGCTAAAACATACAAGCTTTCTAAAGATGATGAACCTGAAATCTGGGAAGCGACAAACCGTTTTGGAGCGTTAATTGAAAACGTAACAATGGATGAAAAAACAGGAATCCCAGATTTTAATGATAAGTCTCTAACAGAAAATGGAAGAAGCGCTTATCCTCTAGAGTTTATTAGAGACCTTGAGCCGTCTAG
>CAXGOD010000355.1:0-3443 GCA_964011245.1 uncultured Bacteriovoracaceae bacterium
CAGATGTTGGTGGAACTTCAATGTCCGGAATAGTTTTATTTGGTGGTGCCTTAGGAGCTATCTATTCTTTATTGCAATTTGTAGCAGCTCCTTTATGGGGATCATTATCAGATAGGATTGGGCGAAGACCAATTTTACTTATTTCAATCTTTGGTCTTTTTATCAGTTATGTTTTGTGGATCTTTGCAGGATCATTCACCATTTTAATTCTTGCAAGAATTATTGGTGGGATAATGGGAGGAAACCTTTCTGTTGCCACTGCTGTTGTTGCCGATGTAACAAAAGAAAGTAACCGTTCAAAAGGAATGGCCTTTGTTGGAATCGCTTTTGCTTTTGGGTTTATTTTCGGTCCAGCATTAGGTGGACTGTTTAGCATGATTGATCTAACTGCTGAATATCCACAGTTGATTAAGTATGGAATTAATCCATTTTCTACTCCGGCAATTGTCGCAGCAGTTTTGTCTTTTATAAATTTTTTCTTTATTGCAAAAAATTTCAAGGAGACCTTACCTGCAGATAGGAGAGAGGTTGTTCAAAATAAGAGAGTAATTAACCCATTAAAAATGCTTAAACCACTACCTTATGAAAATGTTAACTTAACAAATTATAGTTACTTCATATTTATAACAGCATTCTCCGGTATGGAGTTTACATTAACCTTTGTTGCCTTAGAGAGAATGAATTATTCTCCACTAGATAATGCTTACATGTTTATCTTTATAGGCTTTTTGATTGCATTGACTCAAGGTGGCTATGTAAGACGTAAGGCCCATCAAATCGGTGAAAAGAGAATGGCCCTGCAAGGTATGATTAGTGTTATTCCTGGGCTTTTAATAATTGCCTTTGCAAAGACTTCAGCAGTTTTATACCTAGGGCTCTTTTTCTTGGCCATTGGTAGTGCTATGACAATACCTACATTAACAAGTCTAGTATCAATCTTTACTCCAGCAGAAGTTCAGGGGAGAAGTCTGGGTATCTTTAGGTCTCTAGGATCTCTTGGAAGAGTTTTTGGACCAGCTATTGCCAGTATTATTTATTGGAAATTGGGAAGTCACACACCTTACATCCTTGGGTCTATTTCACTTATTATTCCAATAGCAGTTTTAATGAGAGTTAAAACAGGTAAAGAATTTTCAGAAGGATAATTCCATCGAGACCATATAAGAAAATATGTTCTTTCTGATTAGGCCATACCCTAGATAGTACTAAGAGGTAACAAATTCCAATCATGATGGTGATGATAATATTTGTTAGAGTTGGTTCTAGGTAATTAAACTGCATAATGAGTGCTATCAAAAATATACCAAAACTAAGAACTTTTACCGTTTTTACTTTGAATCTGGTTGCAAATGTTTTTACCCCATCTATATGATCAGCTTCTATATCACGAATATCAAATGGAATTGTAAGGCCCAGAATAAACATAAAAGATTCTGCCCAGATAATATAATTCGGGTTTTTAAGTGATAAAATTATTTGAGGAGCAGTGCAGACGCAGGCCCATACATAAGAAATTAAAAAAGGTTTTATATAAGGAATTTTCCTTAGCTCTTTTTCATTTAAAAAGATCTTTTCATAGAAGAGGACAATTATAAAAAGATGAGTAAAATTTAAAAGGTCAAAACTTTCTAAGTGTCTAATGGAAGCAACAATAGCAAAGATCGAAGCTAAAAGTAGTGAGTAAAGAATAACTTTATTATTTTTTATCCACAAAGAACGTATGGAGCTTGCTTTATTTTTATGCATAGGTATCAGCTGTACGCCAATATAAGACGCTAAGGTCCCACAAAAAATAACAATATAACGATACAGGTTTGTTTCAATTTCAAAAGTCGCAGAATAAAAGAAACTTAGTGAAAGTGCACAGACTGATATAAAAATTGAAGAGTGAGATATAAAAGTAAAAAAATTACTCATCTATTGTTGTTGGCCTGATTTAGAGACCTTTTTTTTAAGACGATCGTGACTAAGGTCATTTTTAATCGCCTGGTGTATTGCTGTTCTAAACATTTTGAAGTAACGATCAGTTTTATGCCAGTCAGAGTTAGGTAGCTCTAAAGTATACGTTGGTATATCTCTTTCATTACCTGCCCAGTTTCCTAGACTTCCTGTGAAAAAAGGATAATTAGAGACTTTATATTTTCCAGCGCTATTGCTCATTTGAATCAAAAGCTTTTTAGCGGCTTTACCTGTTAGGTTTCCGAAAGTGGGGCCATCATAATCTAGTAACGTTAAAGGTGAGTGGATCGAAATAATTTTATTTGGTTTATATCTATTGATTAAATTTACTTGAAAAATAGTTTCTTGCTCACTTAAAGCATATTTTCCTGGGTATCTTCTTTTATCTTTTCTATATCTTTTAATCCAAAGTCTTTTAGCATTTTTGGCCCAATCTTTTGTTGGAAAGTTTCTATTAACATCAACCCCACGAGCATTGGTTCTTGTTGGCCTATTTTTAAAAAATGAATCAGGTGTAACTAGTGGAGCTAACACGACTCTTCTATCTTTTAGTACAGAAGGGTTTTTTCTAAGATCATCTAAAACATCAAAGCAAAACTTAACCGGTGTTATCTCATCGCCATGAACACCGCAAAGAATCATTGTTGTGTTAACGTCTTTGGCATCATCATCTCCAAAAACAAACCATGTAATAGGGTTTCCCAAGTGCGAGTTACGAACGTGGTGCCAAGTAAACTCGTGACATTTACTTTTACCCCAATCGTACTTTTTAAAATACAGGTTTATATTGTCGCAGTGAGTTTTAACTTTATAGGTGTTTTCTTTAGTAAATACAGGAAACGTATTGATTTTTGGTGAAATAGTCACTTCTTTGTCGTTAACTTCTGTTACAACAAGTCTTTTGATAACAGGTTCTTCAGAAACTTTTGTATCCACATTAGTATTGGCCTGCTTTTTAAGCGGCTTCACATGATTACATGCAGTAAATAAAATTAATATAAATATATATTTCATAAAACAAATCCGTATTTAGAATATTATAATCATAGGAGACTATAAATGTCTTGCACTTAAAGACAAACTCTAGCATTTGACTCGGTTAGCTAATATACTGAAAACAGTTGAAATAGTCCGTATTTGCCAAAAATAATTGTCAATATGATTAAGTTTGTCAGGAAAACTTCCGATACATAGATAGATATACCTTTATGAGGAGAACATTTTATGTTTGCAAGTTTTTCAGAATTTAAATATTTTCAATCTTTTAGGATTCCAGTTGAGTCCAGTGATGATGTTCGCTTTATGATTGAATTCGAAGATGATCTTGGAAAGTATCATTATATAGAAGACGCTAGGCTGTCAGATGTCTCTGTTACTGGTCTTGGTTATGTTTCTAGTCAAAGAATTTCTGTAATGACTAACCTTAGAGTTTCAATTCAGTTTAAACGATTAAGGATAGACCTAGATGGACATATTGTTCGTGC
>CAXGOD010000356.1:0-3438 GCA_964011245.1 uncultured Bacteriovoracaceae bacterium
CTTCTTCTTTTATAGTTATCACGACTATGAGAGTACTTGTGATAAGCACATGTCGTCGCTGGGCTTCCAGGTGCCCCACCAACTCTTACGGAATCTATAACTCCAGGCTCTCCACCTTTTGTTGATATTCTAATCATTTTTAAATCATTACTAGTTGTTAACTGACCGGCATTACCTGGTTCACCAGGCTTTCCTCCTACTTGAGCATTAGATCCACTTCCTGATCTTTTCCCTGATTTTTTATCAGTATCACATCTTGTTGAATTCGAACGTTTATTATGCCTGCCACCTCTTGGCCCATCTCTGACGATAGTCACACATTTCTCATGGGCATAATAGAAATAATCACTTCCATGAACAATATGTGCTTTTGTACCAGGCGCTCCATTCTTACCCGGCCCAGCTTTTTGTCCATCTCCTCCATCTAAAACAAAACGAACTCCTACTTCATCTTGTTGAACAGTTTCAGCAATTAAATCTATATCTCCGGCATCTAAGCCATCAACACCGTTATCAAACTGCTTAGCATCAGTTGTATTATTAACAGGACTTGTAATAATCTTCCCTTCACCAAAAAAAGAAAGTTTTTTAACTTTTATTTCAACATCTGTTCCGTAAACAAATAATGGCTCGTGAATTTCTAATTCTTCGGCCTCTATAATCAATTTTTCTAGGTCTTGAGCTTTATTTATTAAATCAAAAAACTTTTGTTTTTGATTTTGGCCTAGAATAATTTTTTTCCCATAAAGTTTTACAGTTCTAAGACCTTCAGTAAAAGGCGTGTAGTTTTTGTTACTTTTAGATTTGTTTCTTGAAACGACAAAGTGATTATATCGAAGATCATCAGTGTATAAAGATTGCTTTTGAAAGTTCATTACTTTGAATTCTGAGGCATACTTCTCAAAACTTGGAACTAAACTAGATCCCTGCTCTTCAGATTCATTTAAATAGTTACTTGCTGAGCTACTAGATTTTCCTCCACCAGAACCTTTTCCGCAAGATCCAAGAAGACTGAGTCCTAAAAGCAATATTGCTGTTTTTTTCATGTGCTTTCCCCTTTGTTAAATTAATTACAAAGGTATAAAGCAATGCCTATGCCATACAAGAGATGGCATAAACGTCTTAAATTAGGTTCACCTATGTTTCACAAATGGAATATTTTCCCGAAAACGGGACATTTATCCCAAATATTTGTTTTTGGCGTAATCTAGAAAATATTTAAAATTCAATGGCTCTCCAGTAATATCAGTACACAACTCTTTGGCGGATTTAAGTCTTCCATATTGATAGATATTTTCTTGAAGCCAGTTTTTAATAAAGCCAAGTTCACCTTTTTTAACTTTTCCGTCAAAGTCAGGAAAGGCCTTCTTAATAGAATGATGCCACTGAGCTGCATAAAAACTTCCAAGAGAATAAGTTGGGAAATAGCCAATTGATCCGTGAGACCAATGAACATCTTGAAGTACACCTTGTTGATCACTTGGAACATCAACACCAAGATAGTCTTTATAATGAGCATTCCAAAACTCTGGAAGATCTTTTACTTTTAGACTTCCTTCAAGAAGTCCTTTCTCAATTTCGTAACGAACCATAATATGAAAGTGATAAGTAATTTCATCTGAAACAGTTCTTACAAGAGACGGGCTTACTTTATTAATGGCCTTATAAAAGTTTGAAAATTCAATATTTCCAAGTTGTGTTGGAAAGTACTTCTGCATCTTAGGAAAATTATGTTCCCAATACTCTTTAGATAAACCAATATTATTTTCCCAAAAGCGACTCATAGATTCATGTAGTCCATAACTAATTGCTTGAGACTCAGGTAAACCGTAAGCATCAGCGCTAAAGCCTTGCTCATACAGACCATGGCCGCCTTCATGAATACAAGAACCAACCATATTCATAATATCATCTTCAACTACACGAGTAGTTACACGAACATCCTCACTTCCAAAGGAAATCGAAAATGGATGATGGGCCTTATCCTGTCTTCCATGTTTAAAGTCATACCCCATCTGTTTAAGTAGATCGATACCAAAATCCCATTGCTTATCACAATCAAATTTTCCTTTTAAAAATGAATTATCAATCTCGCCCTTGGCTTGAATATCTTTTAACAAAGGTAGAAGTTCACTTTTAACATCCTTAAAAATAACATCTACTTCTTCTTTTGTTGTACCTGGTTCATACTCTTCAAGTAGTCCATTATAAATATGCCCTTCATATCCATAGTAATCAGCAGCTTGTTTACACAAATTAACAATTTTTTCTAATTGATCTGAAAATATAGAAAAGTTATTTTCTTTATTAGCTTTTTGCCACAGCATAAACCCTTCAGAGCTTGCTTTAGTCATCTCTGCGACAAACTTAGCAGGTAATTTATTCTTACGATTGAAATCATTTAAAGAGAGTTCAACGTTTTTCTTTTGATTGGGATTTAATGAATTATCATCTTGTAATTTCTGAAGAAGATTTGCGTATTCCGAACTTGTGGCCATTTCATGATGCATACTCGACAGAGTTCCTATTTGGCGAGATTTCACGTTAGCTCCGCCCTCTGGCATATATGTTTCCATATCCCAATGCATAAGCGCGATTGCTGATTCTACATCTTTAACTTTTTGGTTGTGTTCTAAATATTGTTTATACATATTTTAATCCTTTTTGGATTAATGGTACAAAACATAAACATCTATTGCAAAAGTTACTTTATTGTTACTTACTGCTTTTATCGTTATTATTTGTAATAATTTTATTTACTTCAGAATATATTAATGCTGAAAGTAGACAACAAATTAAAGCTAAAACACCAGCACCTTCTCGTCCACAAACCTTTGCATTGTAAGCATTACCTATAGAGAGACAGTCTGTAGTTGAATATTGATAAATAAGCACTAGCATAGTTAAGATAATCCCAACAATTCTAACAATAATTAAATTCACTTAATTCTCTCCCTTAACTCATTGCCAAGTTCTCTTGTAACACCTCTAATGAGTCTAGTGTTTGAATTATTTTTATTATATCTTCTTTCAAAAGTTCATTTTCAGGGAAATATGTATACATGTGTCCATCTATCTCAACGATATTATATAAATGATGCAAAGGATTTTTAGGAGCTTCCTTTTTTACTACAATAAATATTGATTGTTTTCCCATTAAATTAATTACTACTTTATAAGAATCTGTTTCTTTTTCCAGTAAATCTCCTTTTTCCCTAAGCTTTAAAAGATCTAAATAGTTTTTTTTAAAAATTATTATCACTCCAATGGATATCAAAAATAAAGAGGGTATCAAAAATAGTTTTGTTGATTCTCCACAAACTTTGCTAATAAAGTAATCATTAGCTAAAAATGAACATCCAGTATTGCTAATATAAGAAACTTCTATTACACCTAAAGCAATTATTATATTAAGTGTAGTTAGAGACTTAGGCTCTC
>CAXGOD010000357.1:0-3426 GCA_964011245.1 uncultured Bacteriovoracaceae bacterium
AACTATCATATAAATATCTAAATCGTATTCAAGTCCAAACTTCTCTTCATCCCATTTCATAGAGTTAATAAGGGAAACCATTGCATGTTCACACTTATCTTCATTTCCATGATCAACATAGATCTCTAGATCTACCTTTCTGCCACTCATCGTTGTAAATGTATCTTTGACTAAAACAAGATTTCCAGCTACAGCTGCATAAAGGTAACAAGGTTTAAAGTGAGGATCTTCCCAAACAGCAAAGTGGCGACCATTCTCTAGTTCACCACTATCAATTTTATTCCCATTAGATAATAGATATGGATATAGTTTCTTATTAGCTTTCAAAGTTGTTTTAAACTTGGCCATTACATCTGGTCGATCTAGATAAAAAGTAATATTCCTAAACCCCTCTGCTTCATTTTGAGAACAAAAGATTGATCCTGATTTATATAAACCCTCTCCACTTAGATTTAATTCAGGATGAATCTCTACTTTTGTTGTAAGAGTAAATTTATCTTCATGAGTCTTAATAATTAGTTTTTCTTTTTCAACTTGGTAATGATCGCCATGAAGTGGGATATTATTTAATTCAATATTTAGAAGTTTTAAATTAACACCATCAAGAACAAGGTCATGCTTTTCAGTAAACTCAGTATTTCTCTCAATTGTAAGTTCACTGACAACAAAAGACTTGTCTTCATAAATATCAATTTCTAATTCTATATTTTTGATCCAAAAAAATGGACGTTGATATTCTTTTAATAAGATCTCTTTTGTTTCACTCACAGCGTTATTCCTTTTCCAAAATTTGAAAAAGTCTATCATGAGTCTAGATATATGTTAAGACTTAGACCTCAAATACAATAGGTGCCCACTTATCAATTAGTGGAGCAAAAAGAAATGCAAGCATCGAGAAGTTAGTGATTAAAAAAAATGGAAGCCAAGCTTTATCATTCGTACCTTCAAGTTTTACGTATCTCATAAAAGACCATAAAACTAAGGTTACAAAAGGTATTACAATAACAAAATATGCGTAATAAAAAGGCACAAAGAAAGGACTCGTTATTGCTAGTAAAGCATAAGCCCATACATAAAAAGAGATATGATAGATAGTTCTATCTTTGCCCATTATAACAGGTAGCATTGGAAAACCAGCCTTTGCATAGTCCTCTGAGTAACGGATTGCAAGAGTCCAAAAATGTGGCATTTGCCATAAAAACATTACTAAAAAAAGATACACACTTTCTGCTGAATAAATATTGGGATTAACAGCGGCATAGCCTAAAGTACAAGGCAGAGCTCCTGGAATTGCTCCGGGAACAGCTGCAAAAGTCCAATTTTGTTTCCAGTGAATTGTGTAGAAAACATTGTATAAAACAATGATGACTAGCCCAATATAACAAGATAGAGGCTCTACGTAATATAGAATCGCAGAACCAAAAGTAATGAGGCTTAAGCTTATTGCAAGTCCAGTAGCGCGACTTATCTCTCCACTTGGAATAGGACGCCCCTGAGTTCTAGGCATCTTTGCATCCTTATGGGCCTCTTGAACTTGATTCAAAGAGAGTGACCCACTTGATATGCAAAATGTCCCTAGAATCGTAAGGAAAAAATGAAGAAAGCTAAAACTATCTTCAACGGTAAGACCTACGCCGTAGCCAGCAACTGTACTGATCACGACGAAGATTACTATACCCATTTTAAAAAAGCTTTTAAGTGTCTTTATCATCTAAAAAATAGATCCGAATAAACGATTCCAAATAATAGGGCCAAAAAGAAAACTGTTGAACCAATAATGACTTGATTGGTTTTAGAGTCACCTTTTAAATGCATAAACCAAAGCAATACTAAAGAGCCTTTAACTGATGCAATTGCCATGGCAAGAATTAAGTTTCCGTTCCTTCCAAGGTCTATTGTCTTAGCTGACCATACTGTAAATACTGTTAATGATACTAAACCAATAAAGACTTTAAGGTTTGTCGCAAATGGCATTATATGATTATGTCCTGACATATTGATCTCCTTCTACATTAAATACATTAGTGGGAATAAGTAAATCCAGATTAAATCGACAATATGCCAATACAATCCAACTCCCTCTACTGCCGTATAATATTCTTTACTAAACTCGTTATTCTTAAGACGTTTCATTAACCAAAACATTAATCCTATACCGATAACTATATGGATCCCGTGAAGGCCTGTCATAATAAAATACACTACAAGAAATAGTCTTAGGTTTTCAAGTTTAAAGTTTTCTAGGCCATGTTGTGCAACAATTGCATTGATCTTATCCATATACTCAGGGATAGGCGCCCATGCACCTGGAAAAAGTCCTGCATGAATTTTTCCACTATATTCAAAGTATTTTACAACCATGAAAAAGACAGCACATAAAGTAGTAACAACAACTAACTTCATGGCCTTTGCGTTATTACCAAGTTGGGTTTCACGAACAGCTAAAGCCATTGTTAAAGAAGAAAGTAGAAGAACTAATGTGTTAGCCGCTCCAAGTTTCCAGTTTAACAATTCTCCACCAACAACATATGCGTCAGGGTATTTAAAGCGATACATGAAGTACCCGCAAAATAGTACACCGAACATCATTACTTCTGTGGCCATGAAAAACCATGTACCTTGTTTACCAGCCTCGTGCTCTTGATCGCTGCTAGTGAAGTGATGAGAATGTGTAACTCTTCTATCTACTTTATGCATGATATTCTCCTATCTATACTCGTACGGTCTTTCAGTTACAGTCGGGAATTCCTCAAAGTTCTCATGAATAGGAGGCGTTTGAGTTGTCCATTCTAGAGTTGTACCATTCCATGGGTTCTTCTCATCTGTCTTCTCACCTTTGAACATATCTCTAACTAATATAAAGATTGCAAAAAGAAATCCCGTTGCAAGAATATATGATCCAATTGTTGAAGCCACATGATAAGGAGCAAACATCCCATCATATGTATGGTATCTTCTTGGCATTCCTTGAGATCCCATAATGAATTGAGGAATAAAAGTAGCATTGAATCCAATAAACACTAATACTGCAGCAATTCGTCCTTGGATTTCATTATATTTACGTCCTGTCATTTTTGGGAACCAATAATAAAGACCAGAGAAGAAACCTGTTAAAGCCCCACCAAGCATTGTGTAATGAAAGTGAGCAACAACGAAGTAAGTATCATGTAAGTGAACATCTGTAGCAAATGCAGCTAAGAATAATCCTGTTACACCACCAATAGTAAAATTCGCTATAAAGTTTAGAGTCCAAATCATTGGTGTATCTAGTGAAACTTGACCTTTATATAAAGTTGCTATCCAGTTAAATAATTTAATTGCTGTTGGAACACCAACTAACATTGTTAGAATTGAAAAGATCGCCCCTGCAAGATCTGATTGCCCCGATACGAACATATGATCTCTAATAATATCTCTAACACCGTC
>CAXGOD010000358.1:0-3418 GCA_964011245.1 uncultured Bacteriovoracaceae bacterium
AACGCACCAAAATACTAAGGACGTTCTTAAAGCCTTAGGCGTGGGTTCTGACTGTGGACAGTGCGTAGTAGATGCAATTGAGCTTATCAAAAACGAACATGGTCCAAAGGAATTCTCACACTCTCTTTCTGTACAAAACCAACCGAATAAACCATAATACCCTTTTAAATTAATCGTAATCGGAGATTTATATGAAGGGTAATCCTAAAGTAATTAGTGCATTAAATGACATACTAGGTGGCGAGTTAGTTGCTATTAACCAATACTTTCTACATGCAAGAATGTTACAAGATTGGGGACTAGAAAAAATTGGTGCTCTTGAGTACGCAGCTTCAATCGATGAAATGAAACATGCTGATCAATTAATAAAAAGAATTTTATTTCTTGAGGGACTTCCAAATCTTCAAAAATATGGAAAGCTAAGAATAGGTCAAAATATTAAAGAGGTTCTTGAAGCAGATATCGCTGTTGAACATGAAGCAATTCCAAAACTACAAGCTCATATTAAATTATGTGATGAAGTTCAAGATTACGTATCTCGTGATTTATTAGCTTCAATATTAGCTTCTGAAGAAGATCATATTGATTGGTTAGAAACTCAACTTGGACTTTATAATAAAGTTGGTGAGCAAAACTATATTCAAACACAAATTGATCCTACAAAACAATAATTTATAATTTAGGAAAAAACTATGAAGTTATTACTACTGCTTTTATTGCAAAGTTGCGCCTTTCTTCATCATGCTCAGGTTGGTGAGATTAGACATAAAAAGAATCACGTTAGAATGCCATTTGAACTTAAAGTCAGTGAGACAGGAATCGATATGAAAGAAGCTGCAGATGTAGCAGGTGCTCTTTCAAATGGAAACGATGCCGCAGGTTCTGCACAAAGCCTAGCTGAAATTGTTTCAATGTTTCAAATGGGTCCTAGAACTGGAAAACCAATTTATAATGAAAAGTATGCAGATAAACTAGCGAAAGCTATTTATCAAAAGTGTCCTTCAGGTGATATCACAGGTCTTGTTATGATTAGAGAGATGGCCAGTTACCCAGTTGTTTCAGGTGAAATCATTAAAATCAAAGGCTATTGTCTTCAAAAGAAAACAAAACGTAAGAATAAAAGGAAATCATAATGAAAATTGTATTATTACTATCGCTGCTATTCACTGTAAGTTGTACGCACATGGCAAGTGTTTCTCAGACATCTATTCCTGCAAAGAAAGGAAAAATAGTTAAAACTGAAGTTGAAAAAAACATTATTTTTCTTTTTAACTTCTCTAATGATTATGTTGATGAGATCAATGATAAGCTAGCTTCTCAATGTGAAAACGGAAGTGTTCAAGGTGTTTTAACTAAGCATGAAAGTATCACATATTTCCCTATCGTTTTTCACAAAGTAAAAATCACAGCAGAAGGTTACTGTAATGAATAAGTTAATTCTACTGACTCTCTTTATGTTAGGTGGATGTGCTCACTCTGTTCATCAAGTCCATATGAGTGACTTTTCAACTGCTGAAAAGTTTACAGCAGGAAAATGGATCGAAGCTCAAACTGAACAACATGTCATCTTTGGGTTTGTTTACGATACAAATTATGTAAATGAAGCAAGAACAAAGCTTATTGCTCAATGTCCTAATGGTGATATCCAGGGTGTAACAACTAGGTACTCAACAAGCTTAGGTTTTTTCAACTGGCACAATAAAGTAAATATGCAAGGCCTATGTTTAAAATAGGCCCAAGCAAATTTAATTTATAAATTTAAGTAACTAATAATTCCACGAGGAGTATACTTAATCTCCTGAGAATCTTCTGCCCCTATAGGGGCGCCAATACCAACAAACTTTAAATGACTATGATCAAACTCAATATCATTTATAAGTTCATCTTTGATATTATCAATAAACATTTCTCTATTATAATGAATATGTTCATTATGCTTAACCTTAGCAAACTCAGGCATAGTACGTTCAATGACTCTTTTCATTAAACGAATTTTTTTAGCTAAATCCTCTTCATTAACTTCATCTTCATTTACAAACATTAAACATGTAAAATTCTGTTTATTTGTAGCTGGGTCAAAGTCTTCAAAGTCACAAATAAAGTGTCCCCATTCATGAGTTACACTTTGTGGAAGAAAAACAGTTCCCTTATGATCAAAAACTTTTGATTCAACTTCAAAGTGAACGGCCATAGCTGATCTATGTTCAACTGAGTGGCATAACTCTCCAAGAGCATCATTTATTTTATCTTTGTTTTCAACTTTTTTATAAAAGTCTTTTGGGCTATCACACCAGTAAAGGTTTTCACATTCAATAGACTCATACTCTCCTGTGTGAAGAATATAATTTGTTTTCTCTAATAGATCTTTCGGTTCAGTTAACTCAATCCTATCCAGATATTTATTTAACTGCCCATCCTTTAATGTCTCATCAAGATTGTTCCACTGCTCATCAGTGAAAAGACCTTCAAGCTTAATATTAAAAAATGTATCTTGAAAAAATTCTTCACCTTCTTTAATTTCAAATGGCTTTGCTCTGGCACCAAATTCATGAAACTTTGAATCTTTGTAAAATTTAACTCTATGAGTATCTGGAAGAATCTCAAGTTGAGGCTTCATTTCCATTAGTTTTTTTGCAATATTTTCATTACGAATAGAATTTAGAGAACATTTCCATTCACCTAGAACAGATTGTTTATCAATATAGTTTTCACTGATTAGCTTTACCTCACCTGCTCCAAACTTTTCTTTTAATTTAAGATAGGTAAGCACAGCGAAGTAGTTTTCACCAAATACAATATGATTAAAATGTTGTTTTTTCTCTTGAACGGCGTTTTCATCCTTAAGCTTCTTAAAAGCTCTTAATCCAAATCCGGACATACTCTCTCTCCTGTGTGTTGTGTTTGCTACTTAATAGCTAACTTATCACCAGGAAGGATCATACGACGTTTTACAAGCCTATAATTGCTTCTAATAATCGTGTTGATGTTTACACCTGTGTTTCTGGCGATATTCCAAAGCGTATCACCTTTTTTCACGATATAAAACTGTTTTGGATTGCTGATCATCTTTCCACGACGGCGTCCGCGCTTAACCCACTTCTGATACGCTCTGCGTCTTAACACAGATTTTCTTGGCCTTTCATAAAGGTCTGAATACAGGCGATTCTTACGCGAGTGATCATTTCTAAATGGAAGATAGACTGCGGTTTTTGGAAACAATCTTTTCTTAGCAGGTATCTCATTTATTTGTTCTAAGATTTTAGCTGGAACTTTAAACTTTCTACTAACTTGGTGAAGACTAGCATACCCACGTAATTGATAAACTTTATAATCACGGGCCACAACAACCGACTTGTCAGGAACACTTGCCCACTTTGATTTCATTCCAACCGGAACTCTTAAAACATAATCTTCATGT
>CAXGOD010000359.1:0-3393 GCA_964011245.1 uncultured Bacteriovoracaceae bacterium
TAGATTACCTACTGCCCGTCCATAAATTGTAATTACTAATAATAGCAATGGTGATAAAGTCATTAAGGTATAAAAAGTTGTAGCCCCTGCAAGTAGTTCACCTTTTCTTGTTTTAAAAATAAAAAAACCTTGAACCAAACGGTCCATACTACTTCTTAAAAAATTATAGTATGCATTTTCATATTTCTCAGAGGAATCTAGGATACTGCGCTTATCAATGTCTTTCATTTTTTTGAATATTTTCACGAATATATTATCGGAAAGGCTTAAAGAGTACTTGAGTAAAAAGCTTAGAGTTATAATTATTTCACTAACTCATTAATATTACCTCTTGGGCAATGAAACATGATTTTCATCCAAAACACGACAGAAACCATTAAAATTACATGAAAATAACTATAAAGCTTTACCTTAAGGATAACTTTAACTCTACATATCATTTTTTCTTTTATACATAGCTCTCATATCTTATTTATAGGGGGACAAAAAAATGAAAAAATCATTCACATCTTTATTATTAGCCTTAACTCTAATGACAACAACATTATACTCACCAAAGTCAGAAGCACTGGTTGGTCTATTGTTTAAAAGTAAAGTTGTAAAAGTTATCGGTGGAATTGGTTCTGCTGGTGGTGCTACACTTGGAATTTATGGATACGTAACAGCTGCCACAGCAGGTTCTTCAATTGGATCTGTTCTTGGAGGCGCTATACTTATGGTATACGGTATTGCACTTGGTGGTGTAGGTTTACTCGTATTAGACGATGAAACTGCCGCTGATCTTGAGTTTAAAACAATCGACCTTAACAGTCCTGAAAAATACAATGGCTTTGAAGCTATTGATGTTGCAATCTATAACTCTGAAGTTGAAGAGCTTAATGCTGTTAGAAAAACAATTGCTTCTGAAGTAAATGATGAAGAGAATACTGATGACGCTGAAGCTTTATGGCTTGAATATTCATATGCACTTAGTCCAGAAACTGTAGCTATTGCAGAAGCTAAGGCAAAAGAGTTTATCGAAAATTTCAGACAATAACAAAGTTACTTTATAAGTAATTAAAATAGGCCCTGCAACTACTGTAGGGCTTTTATATGAAATTAAACTCAATGGACTAGAGTACTTAGTCCATCCACTTAGATAAGAAAAAGATCAATCACTTTGCTCTTTCTCTAAAGTTAGAACAATCTTCCCGACAGACTTACCACTTTCAATTAACTGGTGGGCCTTTGCCACTTCCTCAAACTTAAAAGTAGTTACTGGGATTGGCTTCATTCTTTCATTTTCAGTAAGCTCAATAAGTTTAGAAGTGCACTCTTCAATAAGGCTTTTTTCTTGAAATAAAAAACTTAAATTAAATCCTAAAACACCTTTGTTACTAGAAATCATTTCCATTGGAGAAAACCGAGGTGTCTTTAACAAACCTAAACCGGCCTTTAAATAATTCAAATGACCTCCTGACTTTGGAAGAAGGGAGTGGGCACCGTAAACAATGAGTTTTCCAGTTGATCTTAAATGCTTATAAGAGTCTTTCAGGGTACTTGCTCCGTTTGCATCAAAAATAACTTGATATCCATCTGGAGCATATTCTTGTGCTTTAATCCATAGGTCTTCTTTTGACTTATCAATAATATAATCAGGATGGAATTTTTCTAAATATTCTTTTTTATGGCTTGAGCCAATAACACCAACAACCTTATGACCGGCCAGTTTACATAATTGAGTAAGTGCTGTCCCTACTCCACCAGCAGCAGAATGAATCATAATAGTTGAATTACTAGGAATATAAACTTGTTGATATAAAGCATGATAGGCTGTAAAGAAAACTGCTGGAAATCCAGCTGCTTCTTTCATAGAGAAGTTCTTAGGAATTGGCAGAACTTGTGTTTCAGGAGCACAGACTTGAGAGGCGTAAGCGTTAAATAAAGTAAAACCAATCACCTTCTGGCCTACTCTCCACTTAGTTACATTTTTGCCGATGGCTTTAATAGTTCCAGATACTTCAAAGCCTGGAGTTATTGGCCAACCAACATACTCCTTTGCTGATTCATAAACACCAAAACGAACGCAAACATCTGCATAGTTGATTCCAATCGCTTTTGTTTCAATGAGAACTTCATTATCCAAAGGTGTTAAGTCTGGATGTTCTTCAATCTTTAATTTGTCATAACTTCCAGCTGAGTGGACAACAATTTTTTTCAAAACGAGTACCTTTGTAAATAACTATCCTATCTATCCTGAGTGTCTTCGTAAACAACTTAAGTCAAGCTTTGCGCAAAACACAACATCTATATTTTTGATTACTGTAAATATTTAGGACAATTTGGCCTTTCGGTTTATAATTTCCTTATGAAAACAACAACACTACCGGGTACATTAAAGTTATTTTTCCCAGCTCTATTTACTAGTTTAAGAAAAGCTTCTCTTGAATCAAAGATGGAAGATATAGAAAAAGAATATCTTTTTGAAAGTTTCAATCAAAATAATATAAAAGATTACAATAATCTCTTGGGATATAGGAGTCAGTCCATACCACTAACCTATCTTTACCTTCTTGCCCAAAGATCTCAGATTGCTTTAATGCTTGATAAGAAGTTTTTATTTCCGCTTATTGGAATAGTTCACATGGATAACGAAATGGAATTATTTAAGGATATCTCTGAGCAAAAGCCATTAACAATAAAAGTAAAAGCACAGCAATATTTTAATACCGACAAAAACAGAATCGAATTGAACTTTACAGTATCATTTGAGCAAGATGGTGAAAAGGTTGCTACTTGTAAAAGTAAGTACCTTGCCAAACAGGGCAAAAGACCTAGGTTAGACAAAAAGGAAAACAGTGATGAAATATCTCAAAAAAATTTAGAGAAAATTAGTTCTGATCAGTTTTCAATAGGTAGTGCTAGAACATACGCTCGTATATCAGGTGATTATAATTTTATTCATCTATCTCCTTGGTTAGCCAAGCTATTTGGATTCAAGAGTTCACTACTGCACGGAATGTATATGAAGGGGTTAATCGCTTCACATATATCAAACCATTCTGGGAAAAAACTTAAAAAGATTTTTGTTCAATTTAAAAAACCTCTTTTACTTCCTGATGGAATAGACGGTTTCATCTCTAAAGAAAATATAGAATCTGGACTGCTTAAAGTAGTTTCGATTAAAAAAGAAAAAGAAATTCTAGTTGGATCTTTTGAGTTATTTTAAGTAAAATAATCAGATGGTCAGAATGAGAGGATTATTCACTCACTCTAACCTAGAACTAATTAGTAACTGTTGTTAATATGGTTAGTTTCTTGATGGAAATACTCCGGTTAATGCAATAATATAATTTACGGTTTAAAAGGGCTGTCTATTATAAATTGGCAGTCCCCCACCAAGAGGTACTGTAG